>JAITAW010000238.1 GCA_031283905.1 Treponema sp.
CTTATCGTAAGCCATAATAAAACCCTCGCGGCGCAGCTTTTCCGTGAATTCAAGGGTTTTTTCCCCTACAATGCGGTTGAATATTTTGTTTCGTATTATGATTATTACCAGCCGGAAGCCTATGTCGCAAGCCGCGATCTTTATATAGAAAAAGATGCGTCCATTAACGAAGAAATCGAACGGCTCAGACTATCCGCGACCAGAAGCCTCATGGAACGGGAAGATGTGATCATCGTGGCGACTGTTTCTTGTATCTACGGTTTAGCGACGCCGGAAGTCTACCGGAAGATGACCGCCTCCTTTAAGCAAGGCGAAAGCATTGACAGCGAGTCGCTTATGCGGCGGTTTGTGGAGTTGCAATACGGGCGCAACGATGTGGTGCTGGAGCGCGGCGGGTTTAGGCGGCGCGGCGACACGCTTGAAATCTATCCCGCGTATCTGGAAGAGGCGTACCGCGTGGACCTTGATTGGGATGTTGTAGCTCATATCCGCAGATTCAACCCCGTTTCGGGCGAGATTTTAGAAGAGCTTGACCGGGCGGTGATTTATCCGGCGAAACAATTCGTCATGCCTCAAGACATGATTGACGCGGCGCTTGACAAAATAAAGACTGAGCTTGCGGAGCGCGTTGAATTCTTTCAAAATAACGACCGCTTTCGGGAAGCCGAGCGCATTAAAATCCGGGTGGAATACGATATTGAGATGCTCACCGAAATGGGCTACTGTCCGGGCATAGAAAACTATTCGGCGCCTCTTGCCGGACGCGAACCCGGCGAGGCGCCGGACACCCTCATCGATTATTTTCCCAAGAAGCACCTCACCTTCATAGATGAAAGCCATGTAACCCTGCCTCAAATCGGCGCGATGTACAACGGCGACCACAGCCGCAAAACCAGCCTTGTCGAATACGGCTTCCGCCTGCCAAGCGCCATGGACAACCGCCCCTTGCGCGGCGCGGAATTTCAGGAGCGGCTTGACAAGGCGATATATGTGTCCGCCACGCCGGGCGAGACGGAACTGAAACAATCCACTCGTGTGGTTGAACAGCTCATCCGCCCCACCGGATTGCTCGATCCGGAAATCGAGGTGCGCCCTACCGAAGGACAGATGGAAGACATCTACGCCGAGGTGCAGGAGCGCATACGCGCAGGCGGACGTTCCCTTATCCTCACGCTTACCAAGAAAATGGCGGAGGATTTGACGGATTACCTTGGCAGCCTCGGGCTCAAGGTCCGCTACATTCACAGCGAAGTTGAGACCATTGAACGGGTGGAAATCCTTACTCAACTGAGGCAGGGGGACTTCGACATTCTCATCGGCATCAACCTTTTGCGTGAAGGTATTGATCTGCCGGAAGTGTCTTTCATCGCCATTCTGGACGCGGATAAAATCGGTTTTCTCCGTTCCCTCACGAGCCTTGTACAGATCATCGGGCGGGCTGCGCGTAACGCCGCCGGCAAAGTCGTCATGTATGCGGACAGGGAAAGCTCCGCCATGCGAGCCGCCATAACCGAAACCTCGAGACGGCGCGCAATACAGATGGCGTATAACGAGAAACACGGCATCACGCCCACTACAGTCCAGAAAGCCATCGCCGGCATTCTCAACAGACATATTGAAGAAGAACGACAGGCCGCGGAAACCAACATCGGCATCTTCAAAAAATCCTACAACCTCCTCACAGCCAAAGATCGCAAGCATCTCCTTGCCGCGCTTAATAAAAAGATGCTCGAACACGCCAAGAATTTGGAATTCGAACAGGCCGCAACGATCCGTGATGAGATAAAAAAGATTGAGGAGATGGAAGCGTGACGGCAACGAGACTTTACGAGGCTCTCGATCCTGTCACCTTGCGTAAATCGCGCGTATCACTTATAATAACGCCATGAATCAATCGTCCTCCACAGCCGCGCAAATTATCATATCGATCATTCCCATAGCCGGTATTGTTATGGGAGCGGTCGTCGTGTTCTTTTACCTGCTCTGGAGTCATAAACGTAAAATGCTGCTCATTCAGACCGGTCATTACACGCGCCCCGAATTCGATCTTCCATCGTTTAGCCTGCTTGCCGGATTGCTCCTCTCCAGCGTGGGGCTTGCATTGACCATTTTCCTGGCAATCGCGCTCGGCGTCAACTTCGGGTTGCTGGGCGGCGTCATTCCCCTTGCCCTGGGCATCGGTTTATTGCTTTATTATACCATAAATCGTCTTGACAGGAAACCATGAAAAAGGACGCCAACGATGGATTGTCCTTTGATGAAGAGTTGCTGGTAGCCGAGATTATTTCAGGGAAGAAAGAGCTTTTTCGATTTCTTGTCAAGCGTTACGAACGTCATGTTTATGGAATGGGAATGAGTTTTCTCCGCGATGAAGAAGACGCTTTGGATTTTACCCAGGAAGTGTTTCTCAAGGTGTTCAAGGGTCTCACGAATTTTGAGGGGCGCTCCCGTTTTTCCACATGGCTTTATAAAATAGCGTACAACACCGCGGTAAACAGCGCGAATAGAAAAAAAGAATTTCATAGTCTGGCGGAAGACGAACAGGCGGGCGATTTCGATACGCCGGAACAAGAGGCGATAAGGCGGCTTGCCAAAGACGCGGTGCGAGAGGCGGTGAAAACCCTCCCCGACCGGTACCGTATTTGTGTTGATCTTTTCTTTTTCTACGATAGGTCGTATAATGAGATTGAGGCGATTACGGGTTTTCCGGTGAACACCATAAAATCCCATGTTTTCCGGGCAAAAAAACTATTACGAGAAAAATTGCAAGATTTTGGAGGCGATTGATGAGGCACATTATTGGCGATCTGTATGACGCAATGGGAGAAGAACCTTCTTTCTTCTCGTTTATTAAAAATTCGGCGCATCTCATCATTTGTTCCGCTTGTTCCAAAGAGGCGCGTAAATTGAAAATGGCGGAAACAGCCATGAAGGACTTGTTTCCGCCGTTCCCCGAGTCGTCGGATTTTGAGGAATCCCTTATGGAGCAGATAGACGCGCTGCCCGATACGCCTGCCTATGATGCGGGGCATGTAACCGAGGTGTCCTTACGGGGATGGGTGATCATAGGCGTTTTTATGCTCTTTTCCTTAACAACGCTGTTTTTCGGCATGGACTTTGAAAAGGTGGCGAGCAGTCAAGGACAGGCGTTTCTGCTTCCCGTGGGCATACTCATCGGGGGCATACTCACCGGCTACGGGTCGCTTTTCATCGGCAGCCACCTCAAAGAGCTGTCTGAACGATTTGGACTGAGGTAAGGGCGTGAATTCTTTGTTTTGAACAGCCGCATACATAACGATC
>JAITAW010000275.1 GCA_031283905.1 Treponema sp.
ATTCCGGGTGTGGAATCCGTTCTTTTCTCAAAATACCTCATGTACAAAGCGGTGTATTGGCACCGCTCCGTCCGTTCCGCAACCTCAATGATTAAAAAAGCCCTTATCGCAGCCCTGGAGAAGCGTGTCATTGCGAAAGAAGAACTGTACGATTTGGATGATCAAGGGCTTTTTGCGCTCATGTCCGCCCGTTCTCGAATGTTGCCCATACTTTCCCTGGGCGATAAAGTCAAAAACGGCTGTCTGTATGAGACAATAGCCGAAATTCCTTTCGATGAATACGGATATTTGGAAAGCGTGGAGTATGCGGATATTGCCAAACGCTCCGCGTCCGAGGAACGGCTTGCCGAAGCATTGGGCAAGGCGACCGGCGTTTCCATTGCGGCGGAAGAAGTTATCATTGATGTGCCCGAGCCGATCTCTTTTGAGACAGGTTTATATGTAACTGACGAACAGTGTTCTTTCTCAAAAAGTTCGGCGCTTGTCAATGAAGAAACAATACGCTCATTCAAAAAGAAGCTGCGGATTCAGAGGATATTCCTTGAGCGATCAGCAAAAAAACGCATAAAACATATTGAGAAAATTGTTGACATTTTGCATACATATACTTTATAATATATTACTATACAATGAGGAAGAAGGAGGCGCATATGGAACTTCATAACACGAATGAAGATGTTGTTATTGCTCAAGTAAACGATATATTTGATACGTTTGAAAGGAACGGTAATCCTGAGAACATCTGTACTTGCGAACAATGCCGTATAGATACGGCGTGTTACGTACTCAATCGTATTGATCCCCGGTATATTGTTTCAAACAGGGGAATCGTTAGAATAGAACAGCCTTCAATAGAAAACCAGCAACGAAAGGCCGATATTGTTGTAATGATACATGAAGGCATAATAAAGATCAATCACAATAAAAGGTCCTCCTCCACGCATGGGATAAAAAAGGAAGAGCGGTCGATTCATCCCTCGCCGGCGTTTAATTTGCCCGCCATTGTCGGGCGCGTCTTTGATGGAACCAATTTTGCGCCTATGGAGGATATTGACATTCACTTGCTCCGTGATGACAAGCTGGTGGCTATGGCTGACAGCAACTGGCAGAATCCCTACCACCTTGTTACGTATAATGAAGGCACGTTCAGTTTCTGGCCCGCGCCCATAGTGACTGGTGAGGTGAATATGCATAAAATGTTCGAATTTTCTATTAAGATTAATGCCCAAGGTTTTGATACACTCAGCTATTTTTTTAAAATTCCCGTCAAAAGCGAACAAAGAAGCGTTGCCACGTTTGTGCGAAGCAGAACCTTTAAACTGCCTGATATGTACCTTTTCCCGCCCGAAAGAGAAAACATCAATTCTTAAGGCGGTGAACCCGTACGGTTTTGACGGGAACGGTTAATGCGCCGTTGTTTTTACGCGAAATATACGGGATGTAGCCTAGCGGCAAGGCGCTTGCTTTGGGAGCAAGAGATCGGCGGTTCAAATCCGCCCGTCCCGAATAGATGGTAACGGGTGTCCACGTAAAAAATATGCAAAAAAACGGTTTATATTATACCATTATTGACACGCCGGTGGGAGCAATGCAGGCGCTTGCCGAACATAAGGCACTTGTAGGCGTTGCGAGCGGCGGCGCTTATAGCGCCGTCCTGACACGGCTTGACTTCACCGACAAACTTCCATTCCCCCGAACGGCCGACTACACCGAAGCGCCGGATTTACCTCTGTTCAACGCCCTCCGTGCGTGGTTGACAATCTATTTTTCCGGTAAAGACCCTGACGCCGTGCGTCACGCCGCGCCGCCGCTGTCTGCGCAGGGGAGCGCTTTTCAGAAGCAGGTGTGGGATTTGCTCCTGCGCATTCCCTACGGCGCAACAACTTCTTACGGCGCTCTTGCCTCGGTCGTGGCGGCAAAGCGGCGTATTCCCGTTATGGCGGCGCAAGCCATAGGCGGCGCTGTAGGACGCAACCCCATCTCAATCGTCATTCCCTGTCATCGCGTCATCGGATCGCACGGCAATCTTACCGGTTATGGCGGCGGTCTTGAACGGAAACGATTTTTACTGAAGCTTGAAGGCGCTCTTTGACAAAATTCGGTTTGCGCGAACCGGCGGTTAACCGCCGGTTCAATGAAAAAGGCTTTGGAAAAGCGGCTGAAAGCCTTCTTTTTCCTTCTAAATCTAAGGTTGTTTTCCCAAACCGAGCCCCGCGCATTTTGGAAAAACCTCTATAAATACCATGATTGACCCTTTCACACGCAGGGATTGGGCGAAACCGATTCCGAGATCTGATATTTTGGAACTGCCTCTAAGGGCAGTTTTTCACATAAGGAGAGAAGACTCACATGGTCGATAACTATATAGGACCGCCGATTGATGCGGATACGCTGAGGATAATGCTCGCCGCATCCGGTACCGGTCTTTGGGATTGGCATATTGACACAAACACGGCGTATTACAGCGATGAATGGCTTGCCATTGTAGGTATGCCGCCCGGTGTTTTTAAGCCGTTCATAGAGTTCCGGCTTGGACGCATACATCCTGATGACGCCGCGTATGTTAAAGGCGAATTCGACGCATTTCTGAGCAGCGAGAGCAAGGACGCTCCCTATATTGATTTCCGTATGAAACATGCCGATGGATCGTGGGTGCAGGTGCGCGAAACGGTCGGCGTAACGGAGCGCGACTCAAATGGGCGTCCGATGCGGGTGACGGGCATGATGCGCGACAACACCGCCGCGAAAATACGTGAGAAATATCTTGAAGACGAACGCCGTTACCACATTTCAGTTGAGAATGCGGCGGGGCTTATGATGTGGGAGTGGGATTTAGTGTCTGATTCCATCGCTTTTAACGGCAAGCTCAAGTCGTTTGAAAAGAAATCGTTCAAGGAATTCATGCAAATCGTACATCCTGATGATGCGCCTCTGTACGAGCAAAACATAGCGGAGTATCTTGAAAAAGGCGAAGGCAACTTTGAGCATATTTGCCGTTTGATGGGCATGAATAACCAATACTTCTGGAGTATGTTGCACGCCGTCATTGTAGAACGCGATAATCGTGGCAAACCGGTAAAAGTGATAGGCAGTACGCTTGATATTGACAAAAACGTCCGTGCGGAAGACGCCTTGCGCACCGCGCTTGAGGAAACCGTTCGCCATCGTGAACGCCTTATGTCAGATATTGAACGTTCTGAGGAATCACGCAAGTCGATGTTCAAAAACAGCCCCCATGCGTGCATCATGTTTGACAGCGCGTTTCGTGTTCTTGACTGCAACCCCGCCGCGCTTGAATTATTTGAATTTACAAACGAAAACGACTTCAGACGTAATTTCATATCGTTTATCGCGGCGTCCATACCGAAATACCAGCCTAACGGCAAATTATCGACATCGTTTGCCGTCCAGCTTAATGCGGCCGTTCTTGATGGGGCGCACGAATTTGAAACCGAACTGATGCTTAAAGGCAAGCCCTGTCCATTAAACGTCATAATCAAAAAAGTAAACCACATAGATGATTTTGTACTGATGCTCTACACGGTTGACCTGCGCAAACAGCGCGATATGCTCATGTCTCTTCATCTGCGCGACCGGCTGCTTGAAACAATCAACAAAACGGCGGTCTTACTGATGAAATTCAATGGCGACATCTCCGCCGTACTGCACGATGTGATTGCCGAACTAGGTGCGGGATCAGATGTGGATCTAGCGTATATACTGAAGAACGAGGAAGTGGACGGCGTACTATACTGTTCGGTTGTGAACAATTGGACAAGAACGGGAAACCGTTTATTGATGCCGCCTCCGGCGCCGTATGACATCATCCTTCCCAAATGGCGCGACACGCTTGCCGAAGGCAAACTATACAACTACCGTTTAGCGGATGTGTTCAAGGATGATACGGAAAAACCCGCTTCAATAGTAAAAGTGAAATTCTCGCTGAACATCCCGCTCTTTATACAGAACGTTTTTTGGGGCGTTATCGGACTCTCTCGTTTCGATGAAAACAAGCCTTTTATTAAAGCCGAAGAGGATCTGTTACAGTCTGCGGGGGTGCTGATAGCATCCGCCATAACGCGTTCCCAGATGACGGAAGCGCTGCTGGAAGCCAACCGCGCGGCGATTGCGGGCATTCAGGCGAAGACCGGTTTCCTCTCCCACATGAGTCATGAGATACGTACGCCTATAAACGCCATAATCGGCATGACTACGCTCGCGCAAAAAGCCACCGATATGCGGCGCACGCAGTACTGTCTTACGCAAATCGAAACCGCTTCCCGCCAGCTTCT
>JAITAW010000301.1 GCA_031283905.1 Treponema sp.
AACAAATCTCACCGATTTGTTTCATTTTATTGAGGAAAAAGATTACGAGAAAGCCGAGACATGCGCTCATACGCTCAAAGGCTTAAGCGGTAACTTATCCCTTACCGCGCTTTACGAAAAAGCAACGGCGCTTGACGCGCAGTTAAAGAATCAAGTGGTTGACGCGGACGCTGTCGCCGACATAACCGTTTGTTTTAATGAAACGCAAAAAGCCATTGACGAGGTTTTAGCCGCTCATGGATAAAGATAATGTAACAAGAAGACCTTCTGTCTTGGTCGTTGATGATGAGGAAATCAACGTGATGCTACTTGAAGGCATACTCGAAGATGAGTACACGGTCATTACGGCGAATGACGGAACAGAGGCGCTCGACATATTGTGGCATAGCAAGGTTCTTCCGAAAATCATTCTGCTTGATGTGCAGATGCGTAAGATGGGCGGCTTTGAGACACTTAAAAACATTAAGGCGGATGACTCGCTTAAACATATTCCGGTCATTTTTATCACGGCGGACAAGGAGGAAAGCAAGGCTCTTGCCGCCGGGGCGGTTGACTATATTTCCAAGCCGCCGAATCCCGATGTAGTGAGGTTGCGGGTTAAGAACCAGATAGAGCTAAAAAATTACAGCGATCACCTCCAAGAACTGGTGGAAGAAAAAACCGCCGAGATAATGGGATCGAGGGATATCATGCTCCAGTCAATGGCAAACATCATTGAGTACCGCAATCTTGAATCAGGCGGCCATGTCAAGCGTGTGCAGTTTTATACCGAGGCGCTCATCGATCAGATTATGAGCAGATCGTCGAAGTATGTGGAATACGCCTATCAGCTTAAACTGCTCGATTCTGACATTATCATAAAGGCCGTCGCCCTCCACGATGTGGGGAAAATCGGCATACCGGACAAGATACTGTTAAAGCCGGGAAGGCTCGATCCTGATGAATTTGAAATTATGAAGACCCACACGACTCTTGGGAAAGAAATAATCGAATCTATGCTTAGAAAGGATGAGGGCCTGTATCTACAGCACTGCCGCGACATCGCCTATTACCATCACGAACGTTTTGACGGCAAGGGGTACCCGTGCGGAATCAGCGGCTACGACATACCGCTTGTGGCGCGCATCGCCTCGGTCGCCGATGTGTACGATGCTTTGGTGTGCGCCCGCGTGTACAAAGCGGCCTTTTCCTATGAAGATGCGATCAAAATCATCACCGAGGGGAGCGGCACCCAGTTCGATCCCGTACTCACCAAAGTGCTGTTTAACATTCAGGACGAATTTATAGCTATTTCGGAAGCATATAAATAGCGCGTTGTTATTTATTGTTATTATTTATTACATAAAGATTATATAAAGAGACACTATGAATTTTTCCGATATACCCTATACGCTGGTCATCTGGTTTCCCAGAGCGTTGATTGAATTTTTTTTTGTTCTTTTCAAGAAAATACTTGACAACCCCGGACTTGCCGTTGTCGCGGTGAGCGTTTGTGTAAACACCCTCCTGCTTCCAATTTACACGGTCGCGGATCGGTGGCAGCATGAAGAGCGTCTTATGCAAAAACGCATGAAGCGCAAGCTCGATGATATACGGGCCGTGTTCAAAGGCGATGAGCGCCAGATGATCATCAACACGTATTACCGGCAAATGCGCTATTCTCCCTTCTCCGCCCTGCGTTCAAGCGCGGGTTTATTGTTGCAAATTCCGTTCTTCCTTGCGGCATATTGGTTCTTATCGCATACGCCGGGTTTGGCGGAAAAATCATTTTATTTTTTGCGGAACCTGGGCGAGGCGGATCATTTGATCGTCATAAACGGTTTTTCCATTAATATCATGCCGCTATTGATGACCGTTATAAATCTACTGTCCGCGACGGTATATGCAAAAGACATGGGAACCCGCGAAAAAGCGCAGCTTTACGGCATGGCGATCATTTTTCTCGCGTTGCTCTACAATTCGCCATCGGGACTCGTGTTGTATTGGACGTGCAACAATGTCTTTTCTTTGGGAAAAAACCTGGCGTCCGCGACATTAAAACGCCCGTCTTTAGCGCTTCAGACAATTACAACCATTGCCGGACTTGCGCTTGCCGCCGGCGCGTTAGGGGGACGGTTCAACCTCGACCGTTACAAGTTTATGGTAGCGGCGCTTGGCGTGGGGCTCATAGCGGTTCCTTTTGTATGGAAGCGGGTTGTGAAAACGGCGCAACGATTTCAGATGCCGGAAAAAGACGCCCGCCTCCTTTTCTTCTCATCATGCGCGACGCTTTTTTTGCTCATGGGGCTGCTTATTCCCGTCCAAGTCATAGTATCAGAAGCGTCTGACTTTGCGGATCCGATCCAATATATCCTAAGAACTTTCCTGCAGAGTTTTACCGTATGTATGCTTATTCCGGGCGTCATATGGGCGTTTGCGAACGCCCATATGAGAAAGATTCTCGCCGTTGGTGTTGCGATAACCACGCTGTTAGCGCTGATTTGTATGTTTGCCCTGAGCGCGTCCTACGGCGTTATGACGACCGCCTTCAAAATCGAACAGCCGGAACTTATAAGCCGGGCGTTTCCTCTATGGATGAGCGCCGCCGCCTTAGCCGTTGCGGCGGCTATTCCCCTTGTCTTTATTCTTTTCAAACAACAGAAAATACTGACCGGCGTTTATAACGCCGTTGCCGTTGCGATAGCCGCGATGAGCATTATAACGATGTTCACGCTGGGCGCGGAGATGAAAGTAATGCGGCAAACCGCTCAGGAGTATACGGTAAGCACCGCCGCCGTATTCCCTTTTACCAAGACCGGCGCAAACACCTTCATCATGTTTCTTGACCGCGCTTTAGGCGTTGCCATGAGCATAGCGCTGGACGAAGCGCCTGAACTGCGGGAACTCTATGACGGTTTTACCTGGTATCCTAATACGATTTCTTTTGGCAATTGTACGGTAACCGGACTGCTCCCCATATACGGCGGCTATGACTACACGCCGCAGGCGATAAACGCGCGGGCAAATGAGCCTTTATCTGACAAGGCTAACGAGGCGCTCACCGTCCTGCCGAAGTTATTTGGCGAAGCGGGCAACCGCATCTCAATAACAGATCCGTCTTTGACCAACATGCGTTTTGTCTCGGACCCGACCGTGTTCAAGGACATCCCAAATGTAACGGTGCAGAATCTTGACGGCAGGTTTAACACACAATATATGGAAGAGTTTCATTTAGAAACGGAAGGTTTCCTTGAAAGTTTCGACTTTGATATATTGTTCCGCTACGCGCTGTTCCGCGTTGGCATTCCGGCGCTTCGCTACGGCATCCATTACAAGGGAAGGTGGTGGCGGGACAGCGCCACCAATGCCTTTGGACTCGGATTGACCGAATATTCGTCCCTGTATTACCTGAATTCCATGTGCGTTGCGGACAATGGCGCCGACACGTTCAGCATGTTTTTTAACGAGACAACCCACGAACCGGGCGTTTATACTAAGGACGGACGATTGTCGTCAGATCCACCTTCTTTTACTGAAGAAGATATAGAGAAATTTGGGTCTGAAGATACGGCGGCGTATATGTACGCCTTCATGGCGGCGATGAAAGCCGTAACCAAATGGCTTGCGGACTTGCGGGCTATGGGCGTCTACGACAATACCAGAATCGTGATTGTTTCCGACCACGGAACCGGGTTCGCCAAAGATATGTTTGAAGGAACCCGCATGGAGGATTATAATCCGCTCCTCATGGTAAAAGATTTCGGCGCTCATGGGACATTGTCCGTTTCTGAAACATTTATGACCAATGCCGATGTCCCTGCCATTGTTACGCAAAACATGCGGGAGCCGAAAAATCCGCATCTGGGAACCTCTTTATCAAGAACGTTTCAAGAGAGCGATCCGCTGACGGTCACATGGGCTGCCGCGTCCAATCCCTCAAAACACGGTCCATACCTGCTCAACCTGTCCGGTGTCCGTACGCTCATAGGCAGGGATATTTTCAAAGCCGTTTCATGGGGCGAGTGGGAGAACGCGCAATGAGAGTCGTATATTGTTTCTTTTTTATGGTATGTTTCACCCTTCCCGCCGCCGCGTACATTGACCCGGGGACGGGCAGTATGCTCTTTTCATTGCTCACAGGGCTTGCGGTTACCGCGTTTTTTTTTGTGAAAAACCTTGTCATCACTTTAAAATCCGGTTTTTTCTCAAAAGGAAAAGCAACGGCGCAGGCAAGAAAAGAACATCTCGTTATATATTCAGAAGGAAAGCAATACTGGAATGTGTTCAAGCCCATTCTGGAAGCGCTGGACAAGCGGGGCGTTGACAGCGGGTTTTATACATCAGATAGTGATGATCCCGGGTTGTCTTTTCAATCCCCCCATATTCACGCGCAGTTTATCGGCAGGGGAAACACGGCGTACCGGTTTCTCAACTTTCTTGAAGCCGATGTTTGCCTGATGACCACTCCGGCGCTTGATGTATTCCAACTCAAACGCTCGCCCGGCGTCAAACACTACGCGCACATTCTACACGCGGTAACGGACGCGACCTTCTACCGGCTCTTTGGGATCGACTATTTCGACAGCGTTCTTTTAACCGGCGATTACCAGAAAAAAGACATTCGCGAACTGGAACAGAAACGAGGGTTACCGGAAAAGCGGCTTGTTACGGTAGGCTGCCCCTACCTTGACGTCCTTGCTGAGCGCATTTCGTGCCGCACGGCGCCAAACGGCAGTACCCCCCCCCCCCCCCGCGAGGCGCGTAAAACCGTATTGGTGGCACCTTCGTGGGGCGCAAACGCCCTGCTGCGGCGTTACGCTCTCGCTCTTCTTGAGCCACTGGCGAAATCTTCCTACCATGTCATCATTCGCCCCCATCCGCAAAGCATGTTTGTTGAAAAAGACGTTGTGGAAACGATACGTTCCGCGCTTGCTCCGTATCCTAACATCGAATGGAATTTTGACGCTGAAAACAGCGCCGTCCTGCCCCGCGCCGGTATTCTTATATCTGATTTTTCCGGTGTTATTTTTGATTATGCGTTTTTATTCGGCAGGCCGGTGGTTTACCCGTCACTCACGTTTGACAAACGCCCCTATGATCTCTCCGATATTGAAGAAGAAGCGTGGACATTCCGCGCCATACGGGAGATTGGCGTACCGCTTGATGAAGCGATGTTCGCGGATATTGAAACAGCGCTTGATGCGGCGATAGAAAGCGCGCAAAGCGTGTTAAAAAGCGAGCGGTTACGGCGGTTGAAAGATGAGGCGTGGATGTATAGAGGGGAAGCCGGGGAACGGGTTGTAGATTTTTTGCTGGATGCCGGTCAAAAGCCGTAACATCACGGTTTGTTTATTCGCGGTGGGATATACCCCGCCTGCCCATACGTTTCTTTAGAACCGGGTTCAGGCGCGCCTTCTTGACCTCACACGGGTTGCCGATCCGTCTTTGGCTTCTTCCCGGTTGTACCTTTGCCGTGGTAAGCATTTCGTCAAGAGACGTTGAATCCGCCGAATTTGTGCTTGATGAGCTTGCGTACGTCATAGTAAACGCGGGCGGCTTCAAGGTGGTTGATCGGAAGAGT
>JAITAW010000003.1 GCA_031283905.1 Treponema sp.
TCGCCGGATCGCCCGAGCGGTACGCGTCGCGTTTGGCCGCGGGCGGGACCGGCGATTGCAACGCCGCCTGTTGGGCGCGGATTTCCGCGGCGAACTCCGCTTCGGAGCGCTCCCGCTCATAACGGGTCTCCTCGTCAATCTCGTTGAACATCGCCGCGATAGTCTGCTTGGCCTTTTGATCCTGAATATTGCCGGTTACGTCAAGCAGGTACTTTGCCACCAGTTATCGCCGCATGGCGGTATATGGATTATTCTCATTGTCATTATTGGGAATATTATCAATAGCGGTGTAATGATCTCCATTGCTGAAAAACGCCGCTCGTTTTTTACCGCGAATGGGTTTTCTTTTTCGGCTTGTGGCATAGTATTATGCCT
The DNA here is from genome assembly GCA_031283905.1 of Treponema sp. Taxonomy (GTDB): domain Bacteria; phylum Spirochaetota; class Spirochaetia; order Treponematales; family Breznakiellaceae; genus JAIRKH01. The sequence continues at coordinate 376 of JAITAW010000003.1, forward strand.
TTGCGTAATTATATAGACGACAATCAATCATTGACAGGCGCGGTTTTATCGGCGCTGATGTTGTTTGGAAGCAGTTTTCTTTTTTCAGTCCGGCTCGGCATACAATTTAAGCAGGCAATCATCAATATGCGATCACTTTTTTAACATAGCGGCGCGACTTCCAAGTCAAATCCGGCGCGGGCGAATACTTTGCCCCGGATAAAAGAAGCCGGCTCTAAAACAGCGCCCGAAGAGATGACCGCGGAACCGTCCACTTCCGGCGCATGGCAGAAAAGCCTGCCGAGGTACAGGTCTTCGCCCCTGATTTTCTCTTCTACGAGAACATCAAAAGCGCGTCCAATGAAACGCTCCATTCGCCTTGTGGTAATCGCGGCTTGTTTTTCCTCCACTTGTTGTTTTCGCGCCAGCGCGAGCTTTTTGGGAACACGGTTCTTCATCGAATAAGCCGGCGTGTTCTCTTCTCGTGAATAGGTGAAACAGCCGAGCCAGTCCAGCGAGCTTTTTTCCTGAAAATCAAACAGTTCATACATATCCTCGTCAGTTTCGCCTGGGAAACCGATGAGGAAGGTTGAGCGGATGACCGCGTCCGGTAACGCGGCGCGGATGCGGTCAAGCAGGGCGAGGTAGTCTTCCGCGTTTTGCCGGCGATTCATGCTTTTGAGAACCGCGGCGGCGCCGTGCTGGAACGGGATGTCAAAGTAGGGCAGAAGACGTTTGTCATCGCGCATGATGGCGAGGATTTGTGCGGGGAAGTGGTTTGGGTGAATGTAAAGCAACCGCACCCAAAAATCCCCCTGTATAGCGGAAATAGCCGCAAGGAGAGCGGGGAGTTCCTGACCGCCCCTGTCCATGCCGAAAGAGCCTATGTCCTGTCCAATGAGGCAGAGTTCTTTGACGCCGCGTTTGAGGAGAGCCGTACATTCTTCAACGATTGCCGTGATTGTCCTGCTTCTCAAGCCGCCGCGTATAAACGGAATGGAGCAAAACGCGCAACGGTTGTCGCAGCCTTCGCTGATTTTAACATAGGCGGAACCGGGCAGGGATAGCAACGGTCTTTCCGGCAAGGCATTTTCGATTTCATCAACACGAGCGGCGGCCGGATCGGCGGCTGAACGTTCATAACGCTCCCCGCTTAACGCGGCCGCGGCTGCCCTGCCGATGTTTGAGATGTCTTTGTCGCCGAATATCACCGTGGCCTCGGTGAGGGATTCCGCAAGCTCGGCGAAGTAGCGTTGGCTTAAACAGCCGGCAAGGACGATCTTTTTGTGCGGGTATACGGCGCGCCACGCTATCACCGCATTGATGGATTCCCGTTTTGCGCTTTCTATGAAGCCGCAAGAGTTGACTATAATGACGTCCGCTTGTTCGGCGTCTGCGGAAACCCAGCCCTCCTTGTTCAGAAACGCCATCATGGTTTCCGCATCCACTTGATTTTTAACGCAACCGAATGGGTCGATAAAGTACCTCATCCGGTTTCCTCCGGTCTCCGCATGAGACGCCATTCCTACTCAAGCCGCGACAGTACAAGCTGATAGCGGTTGCTTTCATCCCGTATCCAGTGGATTTCGGCGACTACCACCTCGCCGGCAACGCCCAGTTCAACAGGCACGTTCTTTCCGCCGCTGACAACCTGAATTTTGACGGCAGTGGCGTTAGACGCGCCGATACGCACGCCGTTTTGCGCCTGAATGGTGAGTTCGCCGTTCCGTTCAAAGTACCGCTCATTGCGTCCCTGCCTGTCTTGTTCGGCGAGGATTTCCCAGCGGAAAAGGCAGAACCCTTGAAACGCCGTCTGCACGGTGAACGGATACGGCGTGGGAGAAGAAACAATAACGGTTGCGGGAACGGCTTGGGCGGTTGCGGCGTTCGCCGCGGTTTCGGAAGGTTCACGGCTGGTTGTCTGGGACGGCGGCGATGAGACGTCAAGGTCGAAATGCAAACGCGCTCCGGTATTCGGGTGGTTCTTCACAAAGTCCGTAGCGATGATTTTTAACTCATGAAAGCCGTCGTCATCCATATCTACCATTACTTCCTGTCCCAAATCAAGGCGAATATCGTTCACCGGAGAATCAATGGTCAAGGATTCTCCAATATTCATCAACGTAAACTGATAACCGGTCTCATTATACCGTACGACAAAGCTATCTCCCAGGAACAGCCGCTTCTCCTCAGGATTTTCATTCATGATATATTCTTTTGCCGCGCGGACATTCGGTTCTACCGGCGCTTTCTTTGGCAGATGAAGCGCAAAGTATACGCCTCCCGCAATGGCCGCGATAACCATAACGGCCGCCAGAATTTGAATGACTGTTTTCACGGGGAATTCCCGCCGCTTATACAGAAGTTGCTCGACAGGCATCGGCTGTTCCTGTAGTTTCATAGCCCGGTACAGGGCGATCAGTTCATCGGCGTTTACGCCGAGGTACGCGCCGTAGCTTTTCAGAAAACCAATGGCGTACACTTCTCCTGGGAAAACCGAAAAATCATCTTCTTCCATGGCTTTCAGGTAGCGAACCGCAACGTTGATTTTAAGACTCACGTCCTCGTACGATTCCTTTTTAAGCTCACGAGCGTTTTTTAATTTATTCCCCAGATATTCCATCGCGCCCTCCGTTTAGTCCGTATCCCTAAATAAGAAATTATTGTACATATTTGAAGATGCCGGAGAGTCGTAGATGAAACGCTGTTCGGGAATACCTTGATTGATCTTTATGGCGGCAAAATCAAAACGCACCAATCCGCCCGCAAGCGTAACGCCATCCATACGCCGTATGAGTTTGGTGTTGGGATTGACGCTCACGATGATCTCCCGGAAACTTTCCGACCCGGAACGTCTTGTCAGCCTCAATTTCACCACGGATTCGGCGGTTCCCTCAAGCGGGACCGGCGCGGGACCGGTTACATACGACGGCGTATAATTCCGCCTGAGAATGCGAAGCCCTTGCCCCGCCGCCGAAGAACGCCCTGAACTTACCTCTTGCGTCAAGGTTGCGCGGTAATCCGGCAAATACAAGGTAAGCATTTCCCCATTGAACACGATCACTTGTTCTGCGGGCGCGGTAAAATCTATGCGCAAGAAATATGGAACAAGGTAACTTACGGTTCCCGTCATGGTCGATCCGTTTGATTGTATGGTGATACCCGCCTCGAAATCACGCATATTGGCGTAATTCTCGGACACCATTTCAAGATACCGTTCGGCGGTGATAATTTCCTGCGAAAACGCGAAGAAAGAAATACATTGTATCAAAAAAGATAAAAGAAGTAATTTTTTAGTAACCATAGACGCCATCCTATCTAAAAAAAATAACAAGTAGTTTCCAGAAACTGAACTTTCGGGAAAACAACCTCGGATTTAGAAGAAAAAGGCTTTTAGCCGCTTTCTTCAAAGCCCGTTTCCAAACCCGCTTGCAAAAAATTTAATCCCGCGGAGCGGTTTGCGGATTCACCGGCTTATTATCTTTTGCCACCATGAGCAAAAGCTGAGGATCCTTGCCTGTATCCAGTCTGCCAAGTTCGGTTCCTACTCCCACCCGGTCTCCCGCCTTCACCGAGAGACGCTCACAGCCGCCGTACGTGTAAAGGTATCCCGCTCTCGACTGCACGACAACCACGTTTCTGAAATTAAAATAAGGCCCGGCGGCTTTTACCGTGCCGCCGGTAAGGCTTCTCACCGGCTCCGACGCGTAACTGGTAACGATTACGCCGCCTTCAAGCTTGCCGTCCGCCTTTGCGATGGCCCGTACCTCCACGGGCCATGTAGCGCCGCCGTACTTCGGCAACGGTTCGGCGGTACTCCTCCGCGTCACGGCCGGCGGCGTAGCGCCTGCCGCCTGCCGCTGAGGCGGCGCGGGACCCTGCGCGGATTCATCCGGCTTTACACGCGCCGCTACCGCGCCGCCGCTTGTCGCGCCCGCCGCCGGAATTTTCAACTTATCGCCCGCCTTTAGTACGCGCGATTCGGAAAACCCGTTTGCGGCGCGAAGGGCCGCCACGGTAACATTGTTTTTTTTCGCAATGGCAAACAGGGTGTCCCCCGTGATCACGGTGTATTCTATGAACGACGCGCCGCTTTGCCCCTGTCCGCCAATCAATAGTTTCTCCGGTATGTTGAGTTTCTGCCCAACCCGCAGTTTTTTGGGATCCGTTATATTGTTCAGCTTCATAAGCGCGTCAATGCTTACCCCATAGGATATCGCTATAGAATAAACCGTTTCATTATTTTTAACCGTATGAATGTCTTCCCCAAAAATGCTTGTTACAAAAGAAAACAGACAACAAATAAAGAGAAGAACAACCTGTGCGAATGTAAACTGCCGTTGCAATCTTTTTCCTTTTCATCTACAATAAACTGGTTCTCCTCCCGGCGGGGCGGACGGTAAACCGGCGTTAATCTATGACGCTTTTACAATGGTTCTATAGTATAAGAAAAGTAAAAAATTGTCAAATAGCGAATAGCAATATGGTAGAAATTGAATTAAAAGCGCGGGTTGACGATCCGCAAAAGACAAAGGCGGCCATCTCTTCTTTTGCCCGTTATAGTAAGGCGTTCGTCAAAGAAGACGCGTATTGGCGTCCGCGTGAACAGGACTCCGCGCTTCCCGCGTCCGGCATACGGATCAGGAGGGAAACGGAGTATACCGGACGCGCTGCCGGTGATTCACCGCGCGTTGAGCGGATAGTGGTAACATATAAAACAAAAGAAGTGCGCGATTGTATTGAAGTGAACAATGAACGGGAGTTCTCCATATCCGAAGACGGCGATGAAAAACCCTTTGAACAACTGCTCGCCGCCTTTGGCCTGCAAATCGCCGTATGCAAGCGTAAAACCGGCTGGGCATGGCTGTTTGAGGAAGCCCGTCCGCCTGTTACCATCGAATTGTCCGAAGTCGCGGGGCTCGGCTGGTTTGTCGAGCTTGAAATCCTTTCCGAATGTAACGATGAGAAAACCATAGCCGCAGCCCGCCGCCGTCTCTTGGCATGCCTCGACAAAACCGGCGTCGGCCAGGACAACATTGAAACGCGCTACTATACGGACATGTTGCGGGAGAAAGCGTGCGCGGTATAGTGAATTAAGCGTGTAAACGCGACTCGTTACGCAGTTAGGGTAAAAAATGAATGCCGGCGTTATATATGTTACGCAAGCAGGCCGTTATCCCTCAGAATAAAAAATCCCCGCGGCAAGGGCTAAACTTGGTCCGCAGAATCAAGAGAGGAACTCCCGGTATGTCAACAGAATATACGGTTTCATAAGTCCTATCTTCATGGCGTTCTATTTACCCGCTCATTTCGTCCAAACTTTCATTTATATAGATGATGATTTTGATTTGTTCCTTGGAAATCACATGAAGACGCTCAAACCGGCGCGTCAGACGGCAATGATACGGGAAAACGCAACCTTGCTAGGCCGCATTCTTTTCTCGTATACCCCCTGCTTGAACCGTCCGGCGTACTTCACCACAGCGCGTCAATGCCGGCGTTCGTAGCGCCTTCCGTCAGAAAATAATGCTCATAATTCTCTCAAAACTACTTGACAAAAAAACATCGGCCAACTATCCTATACACATAGGGGTATGTGTATATACCCACCAGGGCGTGTGCCTTGAGAATATTTTTTTGAAAGGAGTCTTTAATGAAAAAGCTTCTGTTTGTGTTGTTTGCCCTGCTCTTGGCGTGCGGTTTCGCTGCGGCGCAGGAAGAAGAGGGCGTGGGGCTTAGCGCCGGTATCGAATTGGGGTTTGGCGATGTGGCGGACAAAGCCGTTTTTGGGATTACGCCTCAGCTTATCTACGAGCATTCTTTCCTTGAAGACGCTTTGGACGTTTCGGGCGAGGTTGATTATACCTTCTCTTTCGAAGACGGCGTACCGCAAGAGATGTATGCGGAAGAAAATATCGGCTACAATCTATTCCTGAACGACGCTTCCACGCTCACATTCAGCCTCCACAACGAAAACAATTTTTCTACGGTACCGGAAGTCGGAGCCGCGGAGGATGGGAGCATATTCGAGCCGAGCATCGCGTATAGTCTGGCGCTGAACGCCGGAGATCTCGGATTTGTCTTGGGGTTCCCCATCGGTTATCAGCCTGAAACCACGTTCGGCGTCTATGCAACCGCCGGATTTACCTCTCCTTTCGGGCTTGGATTTGAAATAACCGCAAATCTGGATATTTCCCCTGAGGTCGGCTATGCGGAAACCAATCTTCTACTTGCTTATGCCTTTGGGCATTGGCTCACCGCTGAACTCGGCGTTGACGCGGACGCCGAATTCAAGGTGTATACCATTAGTCCGTACCTTGAATGCTATTTTGGTTCATGGACGGTATGGGCGGGTGTTGACATCGACAATATCGGTGGAGAAGGCTCCGTAACTGTAGAGCCGTATATCGGCGTTAAGTACTCGTTCTAGCAACGGCGCGTCAACGCCGCTCACAGGCGTAACTCGTACCATATTGAAGGCGGAACTATGACTGAATATCTGATGAGGCGCTGTGCGCTGACGCTCGCGGGTCTGAAATGCGCAAGCCTTTTTACCTTTCCGTTTACGGACGCGGATCAGCTATTTTCGTGTGTAGGCGACATGAATACGTTGCTGAACGGCAAAGGGGTGTATGTGATTGTTTTGCGGCAACAAGGATGCAAGGCGCTCGTGTATGTGTACCGCAAAAGCCGCTTGGCCGAGGATTTGGCGCAACGCGGGGTCGGCGAGTATCTTCGCGCCGCCGGATATGAGGACGGTTCTGTCGCCGGTTGTCTGGACCGCCTGCGGAACCGCTTTGAGGAGTATGAAAAAACGGGATTTCCCCATGAAATCGGATTGTTTTTAGGGTATCCGTTGTACGATGTCGAAGGTTTTTGCGCCCATTGCGGAAAAAATCATCTCCTCTGCGGCTATTGGAAGGCGTACCGCAATGTAGAGGCTGCGCGGGAAATTTTCCGCCGGTACAAAGCGTGTGAAGCCGCGTACCGGCGGCAATTCGCGCAAGGAAAGTCCATTGCGCAGCTTGTCGTTGCGATGTAAACAGGGGTTCGCCGCGCCCGCATGGCGCGCTTATTTAAGGGCGTAGCCCTTTGGGGGGTTTAATACCGCGCCCCCTAGGGCGCTTCTTGCCGGGGGCGCGGGGATTTGTTCCCCCGCATACGCAAAGATTTCAAAGAGAAAGCTTCGATACCGCTAGGCTTGCCCCGCGGTTGTTCATTTAAAAAACGCTATAGAGGCTTTCCCAAAACACGCAAAGCGGCAGTTTTGGGAAAGCGGCCTTAGTTTAGAGGGAAAACGTGGGCCGGATTAAATCCGCTCAGACCGCTTTTTCGCAAGCTTTTCCCAAAACCCATCCGAACGTAGTTCGCGTTTTGGGAAAAGTTCTATATACAATGGAATGGAGGTATTTATATGAAGAAAGTCGCTATTGTCTATTGGAGTGGAACAGGCAACACGCAGGCTATGGCGGAAGAGGCGGCGAAGTCCGCTCAGGCCGCCGGCGCGGACGCAACGCTTTTTACCGCGTCCGCATTTTCGGCGTCACGTCTTGACGAATTTGACGCAATCGGTTTCGGTTGCCCGGCTATGGGCGCGGAAGTGCTGGAAGAAAGCGAATTTGAGCCGCTTTTCGCCGAGTGCGAGCCGAAACTGAAGGGCAAGAAAATCGCCTTGTTCGGCTCATACGATTGGGGGGACGGCGAATGGATGCGGCTCTGGAACGAGCGGTGCGAAACCGCCGGCGCGGTGTTAGCCGCCGGGAGCGTCATAGCGAACAACGCGCCGGACGCCGCCGCGCTCGCCTCATGCCGCATTCTTGGCGCGGCGCTTGCGGCGGCGTAGCCAGCGGCTGCGGCGGCGGTTGTGCCAACGGCTTCGCCGCGCGGCAGAGCGCCGCCGTACCTAACAGGAGGTGATACATGAACATAGTTATTATTGGCGGGAACGACTGCATGGAATGCCGGTATAAAGCTATTTGCAAGGATTATGCGTGCAAAGTAAAGATTTTTACGCAGCCTAAAAAGAATCTGGAGAGTTTGATTGGAAACCCTGACTTGATTGTTTTGTTCACCCGTCCGGTCGCGCATGAAATGGTCAAAATCGCCAAGAAGAGCGCGGCGCAAAAGGATATCGCGCTGGTACAGTCCCACTGTGGAAGCGGCAACGCGCTCCAAAATATATTAAGCGCCGCGTCCGGATCGAAAGCTCAAAGGAGAATAGAATGAAAAAGCATGTGACATCCGCGATGTCCGCCGGCGCGGCGGATGCCGGTACGCCGGTACGCAAGACCGGCATGGCGCGGCTGTGGGAGTTGGCGTTGCGGGAGAAGGCGCTTGTGCTTGGCGCGTGTACGCTGTCCGTGATCAGCTCGGCGGCGGCCTTTGTCCCGTTTATCGTCGTGTACTATCTTATCCGGGAATTGGCCGCGTATTTCGCGGACCCGGCGAACCTGAACGCGGCGTACATGACACGGCTTGGCTGGATCGCCTTTGCCGGAGCGGGCGGGGCTATTGTCCTGTACTTCGCCGCGCTGATGTGTTCTCATCTCGCGGCGTTCAAGACGCTGTATCTGTTAAAGCTGGATTTTACGCGGCATATCGCCGCGTTGCCGCTCGGCTTTCATACCGAAAACGCAAGCGGCAAGCTGCGTAAGATGACGGACGAAAATATCGAAAAGCTGGAAGGCTTCATCGCCCACCAGCTTCCCGACATCGCCGGCTCCTTCGCCATGCCGGTCATTACCCTTGTGATTCTGGCGGTCTTTGACTGGCGGCTGGGGCTTGCAAGCCTTGTTCCCATTCTGTTGAGTTATCTTGTTCAAATAATCGCGTTCGGCGGCAAGTCCGCGCGGGACTTTATGAACAAATACCAGACCTCGCTTGAGGAGATGAACAACGCCGCCGTGGAGTACGTGCGCGGCATCCCGGTGGTAAAAGCCTTTAACCAGACGATCTACGGCTTTCGCTCTTTCCACAAAACGATAAAAGCCTACGGCGCGTACTGCCTTGGTTACACGAAAGAATTTGAGACGCCTTTTGAGGTTTTTATGCTCATTATCAACAACGTATACCTGTTTTTGCTTCCGGTCATTGTTCTGTTGTCCGGCGGGGCGCGGGACTATGGCGAGTTTGCGTTTGCCGCCGTGTTCTATCTTATCTTTTCGCTTTCGCTGCCCACATCCTTTGTCAAACTGATGTACGTCTCGCAGAACGGGAGGATGATTCTTGACGGCATTGAGCGCGTGGACGCAACGCTGGACACGCCGCCTTTGCCCGAAGCCGCCTCGCCTAAAACCTGCTCCACATACTCGATATCCTTTGAGAACGTGAGTTTCAGCTACAAAGGCGCGGCGGAAGCGGCGCTGAGCAACGTGAGCTTCACCGCGAAGCAGGGCGAAATAACCGCGCTGGTCGGTCCTTCCGGCGGCGGGAAATCAACGCTCGCCCATCTGATTCTGCGCTTCTACGAGGTTTCCGGCGGCGCGGTTAAAATCGGCGGCGTTGATATACGGGAGATGGCAAGCGAATACCTGATGAGCATCGTCAGCTTTGTGTTTCAAGACGTATTTCTGTTCAAACAGAGCGTACTGGACAACATCCTGATTGGGAACAAGAACGCGACCCGGCAGGAGGCGGTTGCCGCCGCCCATGCCGCCCAATGCGGCGAGTTTGTTCAGGCGTTGCCGCAGGGCTACGACACGGTTATAGGCGCAAAGAACGTCAACCTGTCCGGCGGAGAGCGGCAGCGGCTCGTGATTGCGCGCGCTATTCTGAAGAACGCGCCGATCATCGTGCTTGACGAGGCGACCGCGTTCACCGACCCGGAAAACGAGCGGAAAATACGGCTGGCTCTTGAGCGTTTGATCAAGGACAAGACCGTTATCATCATCGCGCACCGGCTTCTCACCGTGCGCGGCGCGGGTAAGATCGTGGTCATTGATCAGGGGCGGGTTGTCGAAGAAGGACGGCATGACGATCTGCTGAGCGCGGGCGGGCGCTACAGCCGTATGTGGGATCGCTACGCCGGAGCGTCAGAGCGGGGCATAGGCGGGGAGGCTGTTCCAAAGGAAAACGCCCATGTTTGAGCGGTTCTTCCAAAACACCGGCAAACCGCACGGGTTGGGCGGCAGGTTTTTCGCGGCGGTCATGAACATAGGGCATAGCCGCGCTTCCCGGTGGGGTCCGCGCCATCTGGACATCAAGAGCGGGGACTCCATTCTGGACATTGGGCGCGGGGGCGGCATAAATAGAGCGCGGATGCTGAAACGGGCGTATGAGGGGCGGGTCCGCGGTCTTGATTATTCGGATGCCGGCGTGGAAATGACCGCGAGCCTGAACCGGAAAGCGATTGCCGCGGGCAGGTCCGGGGTACGCTTGGGCGGCGCGCCGGTAATCCCCCGGCCCGGTTTTGCCAACGGCCTTAGAGAGGTCAGGCGGGTACGGAAACCGGGAGGACTCTTTTTTATATGCAACGAGATGAACAAACCGGAGCGGGGCGAGACGCCCGGCCAATACTGGATCAAAACACTGGGACTCGCCATGTATGGACCCGTTGAATTGCGAAAGTATTTGACGGAAGCGGGATTTGCCGGGATACACGGCGCCGCCGAGGGAGCCGGGCGCATGTGCGTCAGCGCCCGCGCGGAAAAATGAGGAGGAAAGCTATGACGAGTATAAAGGAATTGCTGGGTTTGTCGGACGAGGGGTACAGGGATTTTAAGCGGGCCGCCGCGGCCGTCGTGCTGTCCAACCTCGCGCTGCTGTTGCCCTTTGTCGTGATTATACAGGCGATTATCACGCTGCTTGAGCCGCTCTTGGGGGGCGGAACCCTTGACGCGGCGCGGATGTGGCGGCTGTTTGGGCTGGGGCTTGCCGCGGCGCTGCTGTACTTTTTCGCGTACCGGAGCGAGTACCGCAAGACCTACACGGTCGCGTACAGCGAGTCGGAGAAGATACGGATCGAGGTGGCGGAGCATATCAGGCGGCTGCCCTTGAGTTTTTTTAATAACAAGGACCTTTCGGAACTGACAACCAACATGATGACGGACTGCACGAATATAGAACACGTGATGAGTCATGTTACGCCGGTTCTTTACGGCGGCGTTATCACCGACGTACTGCTTTGCGCGGCGCTCGCGCTGTACGATTGGCGCATGGCGCTGGCGCTGCTCGCCCCCCTGCCCGTCGCGTTTGCCCTTGTGCTGGGTAGCCGGAAATTGCAGACCGCGCTGGGCGAACGGCACGTAACGGCGAAGTTGGCCGTATCGGAACAGGTGCAGGAGTACCTTGAGGGGATCAAAGTGGTCAAGGCGTTCGGGCTGTCCGGCGAAAAATCCGCCGCGCTGGAGGGGGCGCTGCGGACCATGATGAAGGAGGCGTTTAAGGGTGAACTTATAAGCGGCATCTTTATTACGCTGGCGCAGATGTTTTTGCAGGCGGGACTGGGGCTTGTCGTGCTGACGGGGGTGTTTCTGTTGAGCGGCGGCGGCCTCGGCGTGATTCCCTTTCTTATGTTTATCCTCATCAGCGTGAAAATCTACTCCCCGCTCATCGTTATTCTGACGCTGCTGCCGGAATTCTTCTATTTCCTCGTATCCACCAAACGTATGCAACGGCTGCGCCGCGAGCCGGTGATGGACGGGGATGAAATTGAGCTTTCACGCTACGATGTCGAGCTTATAAACGTGAGCTTTGCGTATAATAAAGAAGACGTGATAAAGAAGGTGAGCCTTTCCATCCCGCAGGGCAAGCTGACCGCGTTTGTTGGCCCTTCGGGGAGCGGGAAGACGACGCTTTCGCGCCTCATAGCGCGGTTTTGGGATGTGAGGGAGGGTGAAATCCGCATCGGCGGCGTGAATATCCGTACCGTTGACCCGGAGGTTCTGATGCGCTCCATAAGTTTTGTATTTCAAGACGTGGTGCTGTTCAACGACACGGTGATGAACAACATTCGCATCGGCAGAAGGGGCGCACGCGATGAGGACGTATACGCCGCGGCGCGTTCCGCCCGCTGCGATGAGTTTATCCGCCGTATGCCCCGGGGTTACGACACGGTTATCGGCGAAAACGGCGCCACGCTGTCCGGCGGGGAACGGCAGCGCGTCTCGATTGCCCGCGCCTTTCTCAAAAACGCGCCGCTTGTGCTGCTGGACGAGCCGACCTCCAGCCTTGACCCTGAAAACGACGCGCTTATTCAGGAAGCCGTCTCGGAGCTGGTGAAGAACCGGACGGTCATTGTGATAGCCCATAGTCCGCGCGGCGCGTTTGGCGCGGACAAGATAGTCAGGCTGGACAAGGGGCGGCTTGTTGAAGAAGTCTCCGCGCCCGCGTAAAGAGCTAGCGGAGTTCGGTATGGGGCGTCAGGCAAAAGCCGCTTTATGGGCGCGCGAGCTGAAAATGACGGCAAGAAAGGCAAGCGGGCGGTATGGCGGCGGCTCCGCGCGGGCAGGCTTGGTGTCGCCGGCGACACAAGGCTAGTGTCGTCAACGACACAGGCTTAGTGTCGCCGATGATACAGCCCTAATGTCGCCAACGACACAGGCTTAGTGTCGCAGGCGACACAGGCTTATAGTTGGCGGCAACTTAGGCTTGGAGTTGTAGACAACTTAGGCTTATAGTTGGCGACAACTTAGGGCTAGAGTTGATGGCAACTTAGGCTTGGAGTTGTAGACAACTTAGGCTTGGAGTTGATGGAATAGGGATTTTAACAGAAGGAGCGAGTACTGATATGGAAAACAAAACCGGGCTACAAGACCAAACCGTGCAATCCACCATGCTTCTTTCCGTTTACGGGCGCGCCAAAGCGAGCCGCATGTTCCCTGATATTCTGAACGACGGCGAGGCGATTCGGATAGTCGACGGCATGGATTACGATTTCACGCGCATTGACAAATCCTACGGCACGGAATACGCAAGCCTCTGCTGTCTGTTCCGCGCCAAACGCCTCGACGAGCGCTGCCTTGCGTACATACGCGAACATCCTGACGGTACGGTCGTCAATCTCGGTTCCGGGCTTGACACGACTTTTAGCCGCGTGGACAACGGTTCTGTCCGCCTGTACAACATCGACCTGCCGGATTCCATGTCGTTTCGGCGCCGGTTCATTCCCGCGCCTGAACGCGGCGGCGACATCGCAAAATCGATGTTCGACTACACATGGCTCGATGATGTTGAAACCGTTGATGGCAGCATCTGTATTATCGCGGGCGGGCTGTTCTATTATTTTGAGGAAACGCAGGTGCGGGAGCTGATATGCCGCGCGGCGGAACACTTCAAGACAGGCGAAATCGCCTTTGATGCGCAGTCGAAGACGGCCGTTAAGATTTCCAACCGGATGGTCCGCAAAACCGGCAACAAAGGTTCCGAAATGCATTTTTATGTAAACGACGTTCAAAAGCTGAAAGACTGGTCGCCGAAAATCCGTAAAGTTGAGAATATTCCGTTTTTTGGAGATTTGCGGAAAGAAAAGCGTTTCAAGCCGTCCTCAAGGATCCTCATGTGGGGGCTGTATAAGCTGAAAATGGGGTTCCTCGTCAGCGTTCAGTGGAAGGCCGCGGAGTGAGGGAGGGGTCATGGTTTCCTTTCTTTGGGAGGCGGTTCCCGCAAGGAGTGAGGGTCAATTCCATTCCATACCGCAGTAAGGAGAAAGCATGAACGCTGTGTATTCATGTTTAATAAAAAAATCCCCGGCGCGGGGGCGCGAACAAGGCAAGCCGCGGGGCCGCGCTTCAGGCGAGCGTGTGGATTGAAACAGTGAGCATAATATAGAAGAAATATAAAGGCAGGAGGTTTACAATGCCATTAGTGTATTCAAAGAGGGGAGAAGAGGTCGTAGTCAAACGGATAAGCGGGTCCGAAACCGTACGGAAACGGCTGGAAAGCCTGGGCTTTACCGTCGGCGGTATGGTAACGGTCGTGTCCGATCTGGCGGGAAACCTTATCGTTATGGTAAAAGATTCCCGAATCGCCTTGAACCGGGAATTGGCGCATCACATTTTTGTATCGGTCTGACATGGAGCGGGTTTATCCCGCCATTGTAGAAGCGTCTGTCCGCA
>JAITAW010000048.1 GCA_031283905.1 Treponema sp.
GCCCCCGATCCGTAGCACAGGGCGGTAAAGAAAATCTTGCCTGCGAGGAGTACCATGCAAAAACCAACGGTATCCGCGCCGGTTTCCGCAAGGGATTCGATAAGGCCGTGTCCGCCTCCCGTAATATCCGCAAGCCGGAAGCTCAAGGGAATAGAGACCAGCAGGGGAATGACCGGATGGAATACTGGCGGAATGTGGGAATATCTGTAAAGATCCTGCGATACATAGAGCGAGCGTTTGAAGAGAGCGCCAACGAAGGCGCAGATACTCCCCAGCAGGACAATCCAGGGTATCTGACTGAAGGGAAGTTGGGTGATATTGCGAAAATTGAACGCCGTACCCTCCATACCGAAAACGAGATTCGCTATGGTCTCCGCAGACATGGAAGCCCCCATAGCGCAGGCTATCAAAAGGGGCGAAAAGCCTGATTGCAGTTCTTCCAGTACAAAGAGTACGCCTGCAAGCGGAGCGTTAAAGGCAGCCGAAAGCCCGGCTGCTGATGCCGCGCTGATAAGAATATTCTTTTGAGATTGTTTTTTTTTGAGAACAGATGCCAGAGCCATACCCGTAAAAGCCGCAACCTGTATGGAAGGACCCTCCCGACCCAACGAAAGTCCGGCTGCCAGAGCGATAAAACCGGCAATCAGTTTGAGCGGCAGTTCCGGCATCCAGGTGGCCGGAAAATAATCCTGCAGAACCCCTTTGACCTGCGGGATACCGCTGCCCCTGATAAGCGGTTTAGCTTGAGAGGCAAATCCAAGGAAAGCGCCCAGCAGAGCCAGCATTGCGCACCAAAGCAATGTCCAGTAGAAGGGCGATGCGGACAAAAATCCGTATATCCGGGGGCGGATTATATCTGCCCTGGTAAGAAGGTACCGGAAAAGGACTACTGCGGATCCCGCGAGGAGTCCGGCTATAATACTTTCAAGAATAAGGACAAGCCGTGAATGGTAAAAATGCCGTATGGCGGCCCTCAGTCGCTTCTGTGGTATAACCATGATTCATGTATAATACAATAAGTTACCGTTCCTTGTAACCTCCCGTTACCCGTTATTATGAGGGGAAAAGCCATCCAACGATTTTGCCGATGAACCTGCCGGCTTCCTTTCACCTACGGCTTCAAGAAACCGGCGGCGGTTACTTCCGATAAAGATCGTTTTACAAAAATATCGAAAAAGAGTCTTACAAGTATAGCAGGGACAGAATGACGGAAACCGTTGAGGAGTTATATGCGAAAATTAAGGGAAATTAAAGCATATGGTGAGTGATCCCCACCACAGCATCACAGGCGGCGGACGGGCGCGGATTAGAAAAGCCTCTCGTTCAATTTTTTAAATTGCGAACATTTTTTGTCCATCGAATATTACGATGATTATTACGCGAAGGTAATCACCTCATAGGACATTTCCGACCATAAGGAGAACAGGAAGTTCGTCCATGTAACATCCAGTTGTTTGTAGAAGGCGCTTCGGTACGCCGAATAGAGTCAGCGCTGAGGAAATAACGCGCTGCTATAAGACAACGGTCTCCCCGTATTTTATTATAGGCCGCTTCCTCGCCCCCGCCTTTTCCAGATAATTCATGGTTTCCAACAACATGTAGTTTCGGTCAAACAGAAGCAGTACCAGCCGTTCCCCCGCCATCTCGCCGCTCCCGTAAGGGGCGCGCCCCGATGTCCGGAAAAACCGGTCTACAGGCCGTACAACCCGCTGAAGTTTGCCCGTGCCCGTTGCCGCAGGCTTCTGTTACTCACCGCCGAACCCTCCTCCCCCGCGCCTGAAAATGGTGCCGTATTTCCATGACAACGGTTAATCCTCTTTTGGCGGGACGCGGACGGGCGGCAACATCCCGCGCCTCCCGAACTACTCCCCTTATTATTTCGCCGGCAACCAGGACTCGTACCGTTTCAAACCGGACTATCCCCTCCCAATCGTTCATAGTCAGTCCCTTTCTTCAGAATAATCTGCTCCGGCTACTTTTGTCTTGCGTTTATAATAATATTACAGCAGATCCCTCTTTCACTTTTTTAAAAAATCCGTTGTTCGTGAGGCAAACTACTATAATGTGAGGTATCGACCCGTCAAAAAATCGCTACAGCATGCATCGTACGCTCATCATCCGGTCGCGGACCGTACAACATAGCAAACGATGCATCACGGTAACTCATACTGTTATTCTGACAATATGCGTATAATTTCCTCCGGAGTTGTCGCATGAAGAATCTGATTCCGCTTCTCTTCACTCTTAAACAGCAAACTCACTTCAGCAAGAAATTGAAGATGCGGACCCGTCTGTTCAACAGGAGAAAGAGTCATAATGAAAATACGACATGGCTTGCGATCCAGTGTGTCAAACTCAATAGGCTCATCTGAAACCCCAATACAGGCGACTAAGCTCTGTAAGGTTTGGCTCTTGCCGTGTGGGATCGCTATGCCGTGTTTCATACCCGTAGACATCTTGGTTTCCCGCTCCATCACTGCCGCATACGCGGCGGCGCGGTCGGTTATCTTGTTTGCCGACACCAAGATATCAATCAATTCATTGATAATATCTTCTTTTGAAGAACCTTTTAAGTGCAAACAGATTGTCTCTTTAGTAAGCACGCTCTTTAAATTTATACCCATATTAAAAGTATAAGCGACTCTTACCCAAAAGTCAAGAGAGACTGTTCCAAAACTTTAGTTTTTGGAACAGTCTCTCGCTTGCTTGCTGAGTATTCGCACAAAACAGGGAGGCGTCTGAAATGCTGAAAAACATATGGCAAGGAGCCGAATTTGCGCGGATGACAACACGCCTCTTTTCCGGTTTTGTGATAGTACCAGCGCATGGCTTATACCGATCTGTAATACTTCATTAAAACGCTGGAATGTAAAGGATATCTCAAACGCCTCACATTTTGACCGACCAAGTTATAACCGGCGCGGGCCGAAAGACGCATCAAAAAGCCGCAGGGCAAAAAGGCGGAGCCGATAGAGGGGTTGGATAGGGTTTATGAAACCGCGTATTCTCTCGGCACAGGGAGTTCCTCTCTTGATCAAGGAGGTCAACTTTTGCCCACAGGGGATTGCTCTCATTAAAACGCACTTTTTCTAACAGCGTCTGGTATATACATGTACCCGCGCCTCGTCTCGGTGAAGACCCGCGCCCAGCCTTGACGCGCTTATGCGTCCGCCTTAACGATCAACCCGCGCTTCTTGTTTGTTTCAAAAAATTGCATACTATCTGCTTTCCCTGCGGGGTTAATATTGATTCAGGATGAAACTGCACCCCGTACACCGGATGTTCGCGGTGCTGCACACCCATTACCTCCCCTTCGGCGGTATGCGCCATAACTACGAGGGTTTCAGGTGGAATGGAAGCGGGATCAGCGGCAAGCGAGTGGTAGCGCGCCGCCTGAATCACCGGCGGCAGCCCGGCAAACAGCGGGCACCTCGCGTCAAGCGCAACTGCGGACGCTTTTCCGTGCATCAAGGTTTTGGCATAGGTTACGGTCGCCCCGAATACTTCGCAGATCACCTGATGCCCAAGACATACCCCCAAGATGGGTATCTTTCCCGCAAATGCGGAGACCGCTTCGCCGCAGATGCCCGCATCGGCAGGCTTCCCGGGACCCGGGGAGATGACAATGTGGCTGGGATGCGACACCACGATCTCTGCAAGCGATATCCCGTCATTGCGGACAACCTTGATGTCGGGGTTGAGGGAGCCTATAAGCTGATACAAGTTAAACGAAAAGCTGTCATAATTGTCGATGAGCAAGATCATGCGCGTCCTCCATCTGTCTGTTCCAGAGCCTGAATAACCGCCCGCATTTTGTTTTCACATTCGGCGAATTCCGTTTCAGGTACGCTGTCCGCCACAATTCCCGCGCCGGATCGGACGAACACTTTACCGTTTTTCTTGAATACTAGGCGAATGGCAATACAGGCGTCCATATTTCCCGAAAAGTCGATGTATCCAACAGCCCCGCCGTATATCCCCCGTTTGATGCCTTCCAGTTCATCGATGATTTCACAGGCGCGAATCTTCGGAGCGCCGGAAAGCGTCCCTGCGGGTAGCACCGCGCCGATTGCGTCAAGGGCGGTTTTACCGCAACGGATTGTTCCACGTACGGTGGAGCCGATGTGCATGACGTGGGAAAAGCGCTCCACAGATAAATACTTTTCAACCGACACCGAACCGAATTCGCTAATGCGCCCGATGTCGTTCCTGCCCAAATCCACCAGCATATTGTGTTCCGCAAGCTCCTTGGGATCCGCAAGCAGTTCCCGTTCCAGCGCGGCGTCTTCTTCCGGCGTTTTTCCCCGCCGCCGCGTACCGGCAAGCGGAAACGTCCAGAGCGTTCCTTCGTACAGTTTTACGAGCGTTTCAGGAGACGCGCCCGCGACTTCAATGTCATCGCTTGAAAAATAAAACAGATAGGGCGATGGATTAATGTCCCTAAGCAGCCGGTACGTGTCAAATAGGCTTCCTTCCGCCTCAGCCTCAAGCCGGTTGGAAAGCACGGCTTGAAAAATATCGCCCTCCCGAATGTACTCTTTGGCTTTCTCCACCATGTCGCAGTAACGCCGCCGGTCAAACAGGGCGCGAAAGGGAGATTTGAGCGTAAGCGGCTTGACCGTAGCGCGTTTCCCTTCTTCGATAAGCCGCACCATCTGGTCGAGTTCCACGCAGGCTTTGCGATAATTTTCCTCACACGCGTCTGTTTTGATGGTTACGATGAGGATGATCGTTTCTTTAAGCCGGTCATAGGCGATCACCTTGTCAAACAGCATCAAATCCACGTCTTTGAAACGCTCCGCGTCTTCCGCATCCAAGCGCAGAGACGGCTCACTGTATTTGATATAGTCATAGGAAAAATAACCGACAAGCCCTCCGGTAAACGGCGGAATTTCCGTCAGGAATTCCGCGGAAAGTTCCCGAAGCGGCGGACTTATGTTTTCCCGCATGATCTGTTCAATATACACGGCAGGAGGATCGGCGTTCAGCGTGAGATTGACGCCGTTTTTTATACTCACGGTATTCCCGCTCGCGGTAATTTCGAGTTTGGGATCATAGCCCAAGAACGTCCAGCGTCCCCACTGCTTTGAGTCCTCGCAACTTTCCAACATAAAACACTGGCGGCTTATGTTTTTGAGAATCAAAAAAATATCGGACGCTTCCCGCTTTCCCACCGGAAGACTCGTCAAAACTGGAACCCGCTGATAGCTTTCGGCAAATTTCAGCGCCGCTTCCAAACGTGGCTGGCACTCCATACGCTCCCCTTCACAACATGACAGTATAGTTCGAGCCAACGCGGAATGTCAACGGCATGATGTCATTGACATTCCGCGCTTTCAAACCGGCTCTACAAACAATGTTTCTTTATATAGAAGTATTGTGATTGTGTCAAGAGGCCCGCTGTTTTTTTATAAAAAACAGCGGGTTTTAACGAAATAATTCATTGAGGTTGTTTCAAAATGTTTTGAAACAACCTCATTATATAACACGATTCTGTCCTGCGCCTCCCGCAAGCGTGTAAATAATACGGAGGGTTTATAAAAACAGTTATATGCCATGCACCTTAAATTTTTTTTGAAAAAATATTCAGAAAAATATTGACATGGCCGATAAAAATATATTAGAATGAATCATTGGGAGGAATTTAGAATGAATTATCATTTTTTACGGACACTGATCGCTACATTTGTTTTGGCTATGGCGTTAATTGGCTGTGCAAGTAATAAGGCCATTTCCACGGATGAAAGCATCGGGTTAAAGGCTGAGAATACACCAGAAGGAATTGTCTTTACTTTTGATCATATTCCATCAGAAACAACCCGAATGTTTATACATTTAACGGAAGCAGTGGAAGGGGCTAACGTTATTCCAGTATTTACAGACATCCGAGGGACACTATTAGATCAGGTGAAGGAAAAAGGCAAAGTCGTATGTCCTTTTGTGCGGAATGGACACCATTACTTAATTGCTGTTTCTATTGATACTGGGAATAATGAAAATTGGGTAGATGCTGAAATAACCGCAGGTAATGGCATTTATACGCTTAATGAAATTGACCTTGAATTGAATGAAGCTCAAACAGGGGTAACGCTTTCGGCAGAACCGGTATTTTCTGCTGATGTACAATATGCCTCCCCAAAATTTGAATATGTGGTTACCGTAAAGGTAGATAATGGTTCAATTGGGTATGGCGAACAACTGGAAGATGAATTGGCATGGGAATTTATACCCGGAATAGTTGAAGGTTTTAAGAGAGACAATATACAGGTAAACGGCAATTCACCTGCTTATGTTACTGCATATTGTAAAATCAACTATGGTGATTTATTATGGACAGTAGGGATTGTAAACAGTAAAGAATTTTTGGTATCCCTATGAAAATAAACGATACCATTGGCAGGGCGGTTTTACCGCCTTTTTTTTGTATTATGGGGTATACTATTGTAAAATATTTTTATAAGAAATAATGGTATAAAAATGTAGTGTACAGGTGCACGGCATATAACAGGACTGTATACGCTTCGCCGCCGTAGGCGGCTCGGGCTGCGTTCACCTAGGATTCCGCTACGTTCCATTCCCACGGCTCACTACGCCACAGTTTGTCGGCCCTAAAATGCTACGCATTTTTCTATTCGGGCCGCCAAACCGTCGTAAACAGCCGGAACGTTATACGACATTTTTTTAGCCCCAATTTATCGTCGCAGGCGCCATCCGTGGCGCCTGAAATTTATAATACTTATTTGAAAAATACAAACGGGTTGGCAAGAAACTCCCGATCAGCCATGTTTGTAATAAATGTACTATACATTTCACTTAATTTTTCCGGGCTTTCTTTCATTTCAGTTGAAAACCATAATAAAACCGTGTTGTATATTGCCCCTGCGTACCAATAAATCCTGTAGCGGTCTTCAACCGATAAGGCATTATCTTCCGAAATCGGTTTGAAAAAATCATTGAGTTCATCTAAAACAAGATGGGTTAAACCGTGTTTATGGATTAACAAAAATTCTCTTTTGTATTTTATATAATACGCCAATAGTTTCTGAAGATGGCTTTTGAATGAAGCGGTTTTATCATATACAAGCCTAT
>JAITAW010000051.1 GCA_031283905.1 Treponema sp.
CTATAGCCCGGCCCATCCTCAAAGCCGAGGAAGCGGCCCGGCAAATTGCCGTATTACATTCTCCAGGGACTAACAATCAACAAAACATCAGAATCCGCCTCCATGACCAATACCGGACAAAGGAACTGGCAGGGTTATCCCGTTCAATCAACGATCTGGCTGATGAACTGGAAGAAGGGGAACGCCGTCAAAGACAGCTTATTTCTGATAGCCTACGAACTGCGTACCCCGCTCACGTATTTACAGGGTTCTATTGAGGCTATACTGGACGGTGTTTGGAAACCTGACCGGGAACATTTTACAAACTGCCATGAAGAAATCATGCGGATTACCCGGCTGATACAGGATCTCAATACCCTCACCAATTTGGAATGGGAAAATATAACCTTTAACAAAACCGACTTATTGCCCGATCTCGAATAGATGGACGCGAACCACCTTCAGACTCCCGAACAGGCTCAATCTTTCGATATATTTATAATTCCCACCAGAATCGAGTAACGATGAGAATTTTTGGAGAATTTTCAGAAATTTTTAAGAATTTTGGCGTTTATTTTTTTATACTCGTTCCTAATCTATTATTCCTTGCCGGGTAGAAGGAGTATTCCGATCCTGTTCGTATTTTTCAATATTCTCCGGCTTTTTCGGATAATCGATGGAAATTTGAACGGAAGTACGCCGCCTCGGAGGATTGAGCATGACGGTCATCTCATTCAAAGGCTGTTTTTCTTTGAAAAGAGTAAAGTCATAGCTAGAAATTAAAGAAAAAACCGTTTTTGTTGTTTTGGAGTGGGAATTAATATAAAAAACATTTTTTGCCGCGAAATGAAACTTAAAAATCCACCGCCACAGGCGGTGGTCATGTACTGACGGCTATGCCATTAGAAAAGCAAGAAGGTTGAGTAATGCGGATATTAAGAAATAATTTCATGCGGGAACGTAGCAGAAACCAATTCCAGAACGAAGTATAAGCTGAATGGAGATCGGTAAGGACTGGAAGGTATTTTAGGCCCCTTATAGGGTCCTATTCATTCAAGCCACCACCTTTGATGGTGGTTGTTGACTTTTATTTTTATATATTTTCATTATTTATTAAGGGCGTAGCCCTTTTGGGGTTTAATACCCCGCCCCTTGGGGCGCTTCCAACTGGGGGTGCGGGGGATTTGTTACCCCGCATATCAAAGATTTCAAGGAGAAATCTTCGATACCGCAGGGCTTGCCCTGCGGTTGTTCATTCTAATATAAATTTGTCAATGTTTTTTATAATTTTAGAAAAATTCAGCGGCAATTTCGCATAACAACCTTGCTTGCGCCTGCGACGGAGATTTTTTATTGCAATGAGAAGAAGGGCGCTTTTGCCAAGGGTCGTCATCGCTTCACAAACGAGCATTTCTCCACGTCCCGTTCCCGCACCGCTTCCTCAATAAGCGCGCTTATTTCAAGCCGCTCGTAATACGCCGCCGCTTCCCCCACATCTCCCCTCAGTTCCGGATGCTTTGAACTGAACAGAACGCAGCAATCCTCATACGGCAGGATGGACGTTTTATATGCGCTGATTTTTTCGGCTATGCGGATGATGCTTTCCTTGTCCATGCCGATAAGCGGACGCAGGATGGGCAGGGTCGTACGGCTTTCGGTACAGTGGATATTTTCGATGGTCTGGCTTGCCACTTGCGAAAGGCTCTCCCCGCTTATGAGGCACTTGCAGCGCTGCTGACGGGCGATGAATTCCGCAGCTTCCATCATCGCCATGCGGAGGAGAATCGTTGACCATGCCGGAGGCGCGGCTTCCTTTATACGCATCTGTACTTTGGTAAATCCAACGATATGGAGCCGGACGCCGAGCGTGTAGCAACCGAGTATTTCGGCAAGCCGGACAACCTTATCCCGCGCTTCCTCCGATGTGTAGGGATATGAATGAAAGTGTACCGCGTCTATGTCCATGCCCCGCCCCGCCATCAAAAAACCGGCGACCGGCGAATCAATGCCGCCGGACAGGAGCAGAAGCCCGCGTCCGGCAGTTCCAACCGGCAAACCCCGCAGCCCTTTGCGGGCGTTCCCGTATATATACGCCTTTTCTCGTATCTCAACGGTAATGACCGCCTCCGGCTTATGAACATCGACCTTTAGCGCGGGCAGCGCCGCAAGAACGGCCTCCCCTGTTGCCGCCATGAGTCCGTATGAATCAAGCGGGAAACGCTTATCAGTACGCCGCGCCTCCACCTTAAAGGTTTTAACGCCGTTTGCAAGGAGATCGCGGGCTTCCGCAATACATTCCGCGCAAACCGCCTCGATGCTTTTCTCACGGCAGCGGGTTTTAGCCCACCCCGCTATGCCGAACAGGTGATTTAAGGCAAACTCAATTTTTTCAGAAGCGTTTTGAGAAGCGTCTGCGTCTTGAATTTTTTTTTCAGAAGCGTCTTGAGAAGCGTCTACGTCTTGAAAAGTGTTTTCAGAAGCGTCTTCAGAAACACTGTTAAAAGCGTCTCTAGAAGCGCCTCCAAAAATAAAATAACGGCCGTCTGTTGTAAGGAGTTGGGCGCCTGTTCCTTTCAACATGGCGCGTATATTGCGTTTCAAGACCTGCTCAAAAGCGCCCCGGTTTTCACCTTTGAGCGTGAGTTCGCCGAGTTTGAGGAGATAGGAGGCGGCGGGGGAATCCGGCATACGTTACGGCTCCACCCGCTTGCGGTCGCGGGGGAAGAGGCAGGCTTCTTTCACGTTGACAATGCCCAGAATACGGGCCGTCAGGCGCTCGCAGCCGATGGCGAAGCCGCCGTGCGGCGGACAGCCGTATTTAAGCAGGTTGAGGTAGTTCGTAAAATGCTCCGCCTTTAAGCCGAATTTAGGCAGGACATCGAGGAACGCCTGATAATCGTGCTGCCTTCTGCCGCCGGTAGTGATCTCCAGCCCGCGAAAAAGGGCGTCAAAACTCATGGTACGGCTTGCGTCAAGCGGGTAGGTGTAGAAAGGACGGTAGCGGCGGGGAAATTCGTTGACAAAGAGCAAATCCGAGCCGTATTCCCGCAAAGACCACGCGCAGAGAAACCGTTCCGCTTCCGGCGTAATGTCGAAGATGCGTCCGCCACTCGCTTTGGCGGATTCGGAGCCGGCTATTTTTACGGCTTCCTCGTAGCCCACCGTAGGGGATTGGAACACGGCGTCCGCATTGGGAACCGCCGCGTCCCACAGGGCGAGTTCAGCGGCGTTCTTCCGCGCGGTTTCCTCAAAAATATGGGTCAAAAGCCCCTTCTCAAGCTCAATAAGGTCTTTTTCGGAATCAATAAAGCCCATCTCCACGTCCAGAGAAACGTACTCGTTCAAATGGCGCGGGGTGTCGTGCTTTTCGGCGCGGTATGCGGGCGCAACCTCAAAGACCCGCTCCATGCCGCTCGCAACCATGGTCTCTTTGTAAAATTGGGGCGACTGGGCAAG
>JAITAW010000046.1 GCA_031283905.1 Treponema sp.
CGCGTCAGACTCAAAACTGATGAGCGCGATTGCGGCGTTTGCGGGCAGGTTTTCCAGATAATACGCGGCCACGTCCGACAAGGCCTCGTCAAGCGAAACGCCGTCTCCGGCCAACTCCGCCGGAGGCGACGACCCCAACGGCTCAGGCGATGACGCCGGGGCCGGCTGAATGGTCGCCGGTTCCTGGCTTCCGCACGCCAGAACAAGGGCAACAGAGAGGGATATAAGCCCTCCGCATAAAAATTTCGTAACTTGCATAATGATGACAATATACCACGTTATATCATTTTAATGTACGGCAAACGGCGTATTTTTGAAAAGGTTGAAAAGACGCGCATTTCAGGGAGATACGCCGCATCTCAAAGCGATGCGGGGACCTTTTTCTTTTTCCATTCGGGCAGCAGCGCTTACTATTTCGTGAAAGAATAGGAGGCAAAGAAATCCTATGGGAGTGGAAGGATGGAGGTATGGGAAGAAGCGGTAAGGCGGATGAAAGAAAGCCTGGGAGAGACGCCGGATCCAAGGAGGCAATGGAGGTATTACGGCATAAGCTGATAGGCCTGCTGGTCATAGGATTGTGTTCAATCATGACTCGAGTGGAAGGTTTTGACGAAATGGAGGAGATGGGCCGGGATCGGGAGGGGTGGTTCCGGCAATTTCTGGAACATCTGCGGGGCATACCGGAGGAGGGCTCGTTTCGCCGGCTTTTTGAACGGCTGAATCCGGTGGAATTGATGAAATGCCCGCAAAACATAGTACGGAATTCGCGTGTGAAACGCTTTAAGCAGCGCATTCGCGCATTCCACAGGGCGCATCGCAAATTACTTTGCTTTTTTCTCTTGACAAGCCGGAAAAACAGCTTCATCATAGCTATAATACTTTATCTATTAGGAGTTGATTAATGAGTTACGGTATTGATACCATTAAAAATGTTTCCATTGCCGGACATGGAGGAACCGGCAAAACCTCGTTGTTTGAGCATTTACTCTATGCGGGTGGAGTGATTCAAAAAGCTGAATCTGTTGAATCCGGCAAGACCGTTTCGGATTCAAGCCCTGAGGAAATTGAGCGAAAAATCTCAATTCGGACGGCTTTGGCGCATATTACACGGAGCGGCAAGAAGATCAATTTTTTTGATACGCCCGGATCTCCGGATTTTACCGGAGATGTGATACTCTCATTCAGGGCGTGTGATATTGCCGTTCTGACCGTTGACGGGCGCTCAGGCGTACAGATAGAAACCATAAAACTATGGCGGAACCTTGAAGAAAGACAGAAGCCGCGAGGTATTTTTGTTACCCGTCTTGATGAGGACCGGGCGGATTTTGACAAAACCCTGCGTGATATAAAAGGTAAATGTAAAGCGCCGCCGGTACCGGTTACCGTGCCTATGGGCGCGGGAACGGCGTACAAAGGCGTTATTGATGTGCTGAACGAGAGGGCGTATTTTGTACAGGGAGACGGAAGCGCCCTTGAGAAAGAAGGCGAAATTCCGGCGGAATACGCGGAAGCGGTGGCCGCGGCGCGGGAACGGCTCATCGAGGCCGCGGCTGACGGGGATGATACACTCATGGATCGCTACCTTGAAAAAGGATCGCTTGACGCCGAAGAAATGCACATGGGACTCATTGAAGCTATTGCGGATCATAAATATGTGCCGGTTTTCACCGGTTCGGCCATTAAAAATTCCGGTCTTATTCCGTTTTTGGACTTCATCGCCGATATTGCGCATTGTCCAAGAACCGCGAAAGACGTTGCGGTTGACGGGGAAGGCAACAGGAAAGATATTTCCATGGATTCTTCGCTACCCCTTGCGGCGCTTGTAATAAAGACGACCTACGATCAATTCTCCGGTAAACTTTCATGGGTAAAGGTCATCAATGGAACGCTTTCCGGGGATTCCGAAGTGTTCAATGTGTCCGAGAACAAAAAAGAACGTATCGGGAAGCTCTTCGTCTGCCAGGGCAAGAGGCTTGAGGAGGTATTCGAGATCGGCGCCGGCGATGTCGGCATCATCGCCAAATCCGCAAGCCTCAAGACCAACGATACGATTACGTCAGGCAATTCGTCCTTTACCTTTCTGCCCTTGCGTCTGCCTGAACCGGTTCACTCGGTGGCGGTGAACGCCTCAGTCAAAAAAGACGATGATAAACTGGCGGCGGCTCTCATCCGCGCCGCTGAGGAAGACTTGACGTTCCGCTATACGTTTAACGCGGAAACCAGGGAATCCGTCATTTCCGGCATGGGCGAGCTGCACGTCAATATTATTTTGGATAAAATTAAGGCCTCCCATAAAATAGAGATTGAGACGCGCGTTCCCCGCGTTCCGTACCGTGAAACAATTACAAAAAAAGCGACCGCCGAATATACGCACAAGAAACAGAGCGGCGGCCACGGTCAATTTGGGAGAGTCGTGATTGAAATCTCCCCGCTTCCCCGAGGCGATCAGTATAAGTTCAACAACAAGATTTTCGGCGGCGCGGTTTCCAAAGGCTACATTCCCGGCATTGAAAAAGGCGTCCATGACGCTATGGAGCGCGGCGTCATGGCGCAGTATCCGGTGGTTGATGTGGAAGTGAGTTTGCTTGACGGTAAAGAACATCCGGTTGACTCAAACGAGCTTTCATTCAGGCTTGCCGCGCGTAATGCGTTTCGTGAAGCCATGAAACACGCGGCCCCGACTCTGCTTGAACCCATTACCAATTTGACGGTCTTTGTGGAAGACAAATATTTGGGCGATGTGATGAGCGATCTTTCCGGCAAGCGCGGCAAGATTCTAGGGCAGGATACAGTTGGCGGTATTGGCGAGATCAGGGCGCAAGTTCCCCAGTCAGAGTTGCTCCGGTACTCCATAGATTTGCGTTCCATCACGAGCGGCACCGGTTCTTTCAGCGTTGAGTTTGATCACTACGCGCCGATTTCCGGTAAAATCGCCGATGAAGTGATCAAAGCGGCCGCCGCGTTCCATGTCCATGAAGAGGAAGATTAATCCCGCCGGATGCGATGTACGAGCGGCAAGAGCCGCGCCCGACGGACGGCGTCATTCCATTTGTATGAAGACGGGAGCCGATCGTAATTTGGAGCCAAGTCCGGCTCCGGCTTGTCCAGTCCGGCATTGACGGCGGCTATCCACGCGGCCTCGTCAAGGGACGGGATCGCCTTGTTCTTATTCGCGCCCTTGTACTTGTCGTCAATACCGGTCATGCCGGGATCCGCTATCTCGGTACTCGATCGGCGGCGTTCTCACTAAGGGCATTGGCATACTTGCGAAATATTTTATCGTGCTTGAAAGGTACTAGACGCACGATAAAAAGAACGGGCTTGAGCGCTACCGGACGCAAGGTAAAAACACTGGACGCAAGATAAAAATTATGGTATGCTTCCGCGAAACAGGAGTAAACACCATGATTAAGCGAAACCCCTTTATAGTAAACATTAAGTCCGGATACCTTTTCCCGGAGATTGCGCGGCGCCGGCGCGAATTTGAAGCGGCTCACCCGAATGGGGCGCGGATCATCAGCTTGGGAGTGGGCAACACTACGGAACCAATTTTGCCCCATATTGACAACGGGCTTGTCAACGGAGCGAAAGCGCTCGGTAAGGCGGAGACTTATTCAGGCTATCAAGACGAGGGTTTGCTTTCCCTACGAGCGCGAATCTCCGAAGTTTTTTACAAAAACGCTTTTGCGCCGGATGAGGTGTTCATTTCTGACGGCGCGAAATGCGATATTGGAAGACTCCAGCTTCTGTTTGGCGCGGGCGTCAAGGTTGCGGCGCAGGATCCGTCCTATCCGGTGTACGTTGACGG
>JAITAW010000205.1 GCA_031283905.1 Treponema sp.
TCCTCATACGTGTAGTACGGCAAAGAATATCAGGAGAAGCATCTGGAGAGGATAGAGAAGAAGCTGAGGTACATCGACAGGTTTCTGTCGACGGCGGAGCCGCGCAGGGGGGCCGGAGGCGAGGAAGTAAAGTCGAACATAACGGACAGGGAGAGCGGGAAGATCAAGGGAGCGCATGGATATATACAAGGATACAACGGGATGGCGGCGGCGGAAGCGTTCGGGAGCGGGAGTGAATACTGTCCGGGGATGCCGGACAGTCTGAATTAAACGATGAAGGGTTTGAGCGGGGAAAAGGAACCGCTTACGGGAGCGATAGTGGAGAGGGACACGTTTTGTTACCACTACGGAGGCGGACTAGGGGAAACGGCTGTTGGAACCGCTGATCAACAGATTACCGGCAATGACACGGTGACGGCCCGGTTTCTCGACGGGGAGTATTTCAACTTTGTGCCGACTTTCAAAATATTCATTTTAAAACATTACAACATGGAATTTGGAGATGGTAAAGCAAAATTTACACGAAAAGATTGAAATAGCAATGGAGGAATAATTATGTTTGAGAGGTTTTGGATAAATAAAATTCATCCAGCGTTAAAACAAATTATTATTTATGCAAGAAGGGATGGTATGCCTGTTTCATATAATCCATTTTCTGGTTTGGTAACAATCAATTATGGACCTTTGGCATCAAGAGTGTATGATGCAAAAACAGGACAGTTAATTATAATAAGTTAATTGATAAAATGTAATAAAAATCGTGTATGCCCAAACTTCGCATAACGGCTCGGTCTACGCTTCGACTAGGCGTGTTCACACAACACAAAGCGATACAAATAAAGCGAGATAGATACAAGTTGTTATATTCGACTATAAAATTATTTTCATTTGATCAAGATCCCGCCGAATGTAGGCTTGCTCTTACCGCTTTCTTTATACTTTTTTGCTCATAATGTATACTATTTCATACATCAGGCGTCTGTTGAGACTCAAAAAGCCTCAAAGAATACTCCAAGAGAGTCGAGTTTGATTCTCCGAGAGTGTCAGTTGATTCTTCGGGAGTATTCTTTGACACTCCATGAGTGTTTTTTGACTGAAAAAGAGTCGAATTTGATTCTCCGAGAGTGTCAGCTGATTCTTCGAGAGTATTCTTTGACTGAAAAAGACCCGATTTTGACTTTCCGGGAGTATTCTTTGATTCTTAAAGAGTATCTTTTGACACTCCAAGAGTGTTCCAAGCCCCCCGGAAAGCTCCTCTCATTGTCACGGAACGGGCCGCGGCTCATTCCGTTTCCGTCCCGGCGTCCGTCTTGCCAGCGCTTTGCATGCGCATCTCGGGGAACACCGCCCGCGCCGCATCGGGACATCCTGGCGGCCCGTCCACTTTACGGACTACGGTATTCGGCGTCTCCAATCTCTTCGGGATTGAAGCATTTCCGGCGTATGGCTGCCGGTAGCGTTTGGGAATAGCCGGTTTCTTTTAACGCTCTTTCCGGCAAACTATGCTCCATCTAATACCTCCCCGCCGCGCCGCGCATAGCCCCGTTCACGCTCCCCGTATGAGGGCGTTCAGCCGTTTTAACTCAACGCCCATCACCACCGCGGATGCCAGCGTCGCGAGCAAGTCCGCGGCGGGCATGGCGAAAAAAACACCGTTGAGTCCCCACATGCCGGGGAATACGAAAAGCAGCGGAATATAAAAGAGAATCTGGCGCGACAGGCTCAACAACGTACTTTGAAGGGGCTTGCCCACTGCCTGAAAATAGTTTGAGGTGATGATCTGGAAGCCAAGGGCCGGAAGCATCAGTACGCTTATGCGCAAACACCGGACGCCAACATCGAACAGTCCGGCTTTATCCGCGGTGAATATCCCGATGAGGGGCGCGGGGAAAAACTCCACGATGATGAATCCGATGACAACGAAGGCTGTGGCGAAGACAACTCCCCATTTGTACGTTTTCCTCACGCGGTCGAACTTTTTCGCGCCGAAATTGTAGCCTATGATGGGTTGCGCTCCCTGATTCAACCCCATCAGGGGCATGAAAATAACGATCAGAATACTGTACGCGATGCCCATGGCCGCAACCGCAACGTCCCCGCCGTACACCGAGAGTTGCCGGTTCATCAAGACATTGACAAAGCTCATGGCAAGCTGCATGGCGAACGGCGCGAAACCGATGGCGAGGATGTCGAGGGTGAGTTTCGCTTTCAGCCTCATTTCTTTAACGCGGAAGCGCAGCTTTGTGTGTTTTGAGTTGAAATAGTAGATGACCCACGCGAAAGAAATGAACTGGGAGAGAATCGTCGCCCACGCGGCGCCCGCAATGCCCCAGCCGAAGCTGAAAATAAAGATGGGATCAAGGATGATGTTGATGACCGCGCCTATGATCTGGGTAAGCATGGAGGTGCGGGGGTGTCCGTCCGAACGTATAAAATGGTTGATTCCGGGACCCATGGCGCTGAAAAAGCCGCCGTACAAGATGATTCGCAGATAGGTCTTTGCAAATGGAAAAACCGCTTCGCTTGCCCCAAGGAGGCGGATGATGTTGTCCATGAACATGAACAGAAAGACAATGACCACCCCGGGAACCAGAAAGAGCAGGGCGAACGCGTGTCCCATGATCTTTTCAACCTGATCCCGTCTGCCCTCGCCGAGCCGTATTGAAAAAAGCGAATTCGCCCCAATGCCTATGAGCATTGACGAAGCCTGCAAGATCATCATCACCGGCATGACAATAGTGATGCCCGCGATCCCCAGCGGGTTTACTCCCTGTCCAACATAGATGCGGTCTACAATATTGTAGATGGCGTTCACCAGCATCCCAATGATCGCCGGTATAGAAAATTCAAACAGCAATTTTCCTATCCGGTCCGTCCCTATTCTATCAGTGTGTTCCAATTCTTTCCCTTTTTTGCCTTGCTTCTTGACCGGAAGGCTGCCGCGCCAGCTGCGCGGGTTTTCTGCGTCCTGTGCGCCGAATAACGGGGCGCTATGTCTGATACGCGCATCACACATTCCGGCGAAGCGGACTATCGCGGGATCGCGGGCGGACTATATATAGCGGACGCTTCACGTCCGCTATACATCTTTTTCCTGAATAACCGCGCCCAGCGCGGAAAGCCTTCCCACGAGGTTTTCGTAACCGCGCTCTATTTGATACACGTTGCGGATAACGCTTTTGCCCTTTGCCGCCATTGCCGCTATCACAAGCGCCATGCCCGCCCGCACATCGGGGCTGTGCAGCTCCGATCCGGTAAGCTCGGAGGGACCGGAAATGACCGCGCGGTGCGGGTCGCACAGCACGATACGCGCGCCCATGCCGATGAGTTTGTCCACAAAGAACATGCGGGACTCGAACAGCTTTTCATGTACCAGCACGGTACCGCTTACTTGAGTCGCCGCGACGGTAATGATGCTCATAAGATCGGGCGGGAACCCGGGCCACGGCGCGTCATCAATTTTTGGAATCATACCGCCCAAGTCGCAGTTTACCGTCATGGTTTGGTTTTCCGGCACATGAAGTACGCGGCCCTCATGTTCCCAGTTGATGCCGAGTTTGCGGAACGCTATTTTTGCGGGGCGTATGTCCGGTATTGTCGCGCCTTCGATGAAAATATCTCCCCGCGTCGCGGCGGCAAGCCCGATGAAAGAGCCGACTTCCATGAAATCAGCGCCCATCTCAAAATCACAGCCGGAAAGTTTTTTCACGCCGCTGATGGTGAGAATGTTTGAACCGGTGCCTTCAATGCGTGCGCCCATGCGTACGAGCATACGGCACAGATCCTGTACGTGCGGCTCGCTCGCCGCGTTGGTGAAAACCGTTTTCCCCCGGGCAAGCACGGCCGCCATGACGCCGTTCTCCGTAGCCGTTACAGACGCCTCATCAAGAAAAATATCGTTTCCGGTCAGCCGACTTGCGGTGAAGGTGAACATATCGCCTTGTTCTACCGCCGCGCCCAGTTCGGTGAGCGCCAGAAAGTGCGTGTCAAGCCGCCGCCTGCCGATGATGTCCCCGCCGGGCGGCGGCAGCGCGGCGCGTCCGGTACGGGCAAGCAGGGGACCCGCAAACAAAATGGATGCGCGTATTTTCTTTGCGTGTTCGAGCGGAATGTCGGACGATACGATCTTTCGCGTACATAAACGGTACGCGTTGGGCGACAGCGGCGTTACCTCCCCGCCAAGGTCGCGGAATACGTCAAACATGACGTGTACGTCCTCAATATCGGGAATGTTACTCAATGTAACCGGCTCATCCGTGAGGAGCGCGGCGGCGATGCAGGGCAGCGCGGCGTTTTTGTTGCCGCTTGCCCTGACGGTACCGCGTAAGGGATGTTTGCCTTCGATGTGGTATTCTTTCATACCGCTATTTTATCAATATCCGTTCCGGTTGTATATAACGTTTTGGCAGGGCGGAGGTTTTGCGTGGGAATGGCGTAGCGACTGACCTAGGCGAATGGTTATTCCGTAATAGTAAAAAAATAGAAGGTGATCTAGAAAGTATGATAAAGGTGTACTGACAACAGGGGCACAAAGAAATACTATGGAATGATGCAAATAACCATAGAGATCAAGTGTCCCCCTTGCCACAGCCCTAACATAACCGGAAACGGGAAAAAGAACGAGAGTAAACATCGGATTTTAATCCGCAATTACCTCCGCAAAGATTTGGAAATCGGCGCGTAATCCACGTCCGATTGAAGCGGCGGGCGGAACAAGGAGTGTCGGAGAGGGTGTATAAGGCGGCGGGAGAGGAAAGGGGGGTTGTAGGGGACAA
>JAITAW010000208.1 GCA_031283905.1 Treponema sp.
AGTGATTCGCCAGACCCTTGTAAGTTTAACCAGTCCAATCGAAGGTCAATTTAGCGATAGGGTGTATACCGTTGAAGTGCTTAACGGCACCACGATAAATGGGCTTGCGGGCAGAACCGCGGAATTGCTGAGGGGCTTCGGCTATGACGTCATTTCCGTTGGCAATACGGACATTGCGTATGACAACACGCTTATTATTGATCAGTTGGGCTATCAGGTTGCTGCGCAAAATTTGGGATCCATTATACGATGCGCCGCCATTCAGGTGAGAACAGCCGGTCTTGAATCGAATGGCGTAGAAGATAGCGGCAATGTGATGAATTATAAATCTGATTTCATTCTTATTATTGGGAGAGATTTCAATGGACGATATGTTGTTGGCGGATAGCGCCGTACATCCACAAACAGGCGGCTTTGATAGCATCAACGACATCACGGCAACCGTCGAGCTATCGCGCCTGCTTGTCGAACACAATGGGCGCGAAGTGGTTGCACTCGACCTTCGCGGTCTCAATGCGTGGACGGACTTTTTTATCATTGCCGGCGTAACGAGTAACGTACACATACAAGGCTTGGAACGGCAGATAAAAGAATTCTGCCGCGCCCGAGACATAGAAATAGCGCGTACTTCGACCAATCCTTCCGCTCTTGAAGAAGAATGGAAACTCATTGATTTGGGTGCAATAGCCGTTCACCTTATGACGGAAAAAGTCCGTTCTTTTTATGAATTGGAACGGCTGTGGTCACAGGCAAAAACGATACTATTGTAATTTTTACGCATAAACCGGCAACCACGTCGTTGTTTCACGTGCGCGCCCCCGGTTTATGCGCCGTATAGCGCCGCTCAGCGCTAATTACGTCCTACTCGTCATCAAAGTCGCCGTTGAAATCATCATCATCAATACTAAAGCCGTCGAAATTTTCTTCATCATCGAAGTCTTCATCGTCGTCAAAGTCTTCATCATCGAAGTCTTCGTTGTCGTCAAAGTCTTCATCATCGAAGTCTTCGTCGTCATCTCTGCCAAAGATGAAATATGGTTCTCGATCACCGTATCTCTCTTCGGCGTCCCCGTTTGCAATAGGAATAAGCATAAGTTCCTCATCCAAATTCTCAAAGCAAGATGAATCCACTATGGTATTCATATACGTCTCCATGTATATCATAATTAATGTATAGAGAAAAGATAATGGAGACATTCGGTCTATGTCAACTAGGATTCCGCTTTTTTCAGGAAAATTTAACTAATTATCGCTTAAAACCGCGCGTGGTTCATAGCGTTCTTTTATACGGAACAACTGCACCGCCGCTTCATCAATATTTTTCGCCCTTCCAAGCGCTACGGCGGCAAGACAGGCGTTTCCCGCAAGCTCGCCGTCCGTGATTTCAGGGACAACGATCACGCAGCCTGTGAGATCGGCTTTAAACTGGTTCCACAACCTGCTTTTCGCCTGTCCGCCCGATACCCGCATCTCGGCAATGGCGAAGCCGTTTTTCTGAAATATCCCCAGCGCGTTCTTCACCTGAAGCGCCATCATTACGAGCGTTGTATATCCTTTGCTTTTTTCCTGTAGGATGTTTCGCAGAAGTTCATCATAGTCGCGTTGTTGCTGATTGCTCTCCAGGCGGTATTGATCAAACAGACTTCCAGATTGTGGGATGATGCATCCCAGATTCCATTGGTCTTTGTGTATGTGGGGAAGCGTTCGCAAGCCGTCAAAAGTCGGCGTCCCGCCGGCTGGCGCCTCGCCGGTTCCGGAAAGAGACGCGCAAAGGTTTATACCCTCCGAAGTCCCGGCGCGGTCGCAGACAAGACCCGGTTCCATGACGCCCGTCCCGATAAGCGCGGCGATAAAGTCTGGAGCGCCTGCAGTGATAGGGATATGCGGCCTGAGATTGAACCGTTGCGCCGCTTTTTCAGAGACGTGGCCAATGACGTTGCCCATTTCCACAAAAGGGGGAAATTTCGCCATATCCAGACCGAAAAGGGCGCATTGGCGCTCATTCCAGTAATACTTCTTGTATAGCTCATTGGGAAGCGCGGTTACCGGTTCCGCCCCCAGCATGAAGGAGACCCATTCCTGGGCGGAGATGAAGTACTTTGTTTTTTCATACAACGCCGGTTCGTTTTGGGCGAACCACGCCACATGGGGGAGAAAGAGGGTTTTCACCTCCGCGCTTTCACCGGAAACCGTTCCAGCCACGCGGCCGTCGCACCAGAGGAGGGGAGGCAGGCTTTTTCCATCAATAGTATATGGCACGAGCGTGGGACCGTTTGCGGAAATGCAAATCGCCTCAAGGCGATCCGCCGCGTTCAATCCGTTCCGCGCCGTATATTCGGCGGACAAGGCGGAGATCGCCGATGCAAAGGCGTTCTCCCAGACCTCGGTTAGGGCGGCATCTGCCGGTACCGGATACGCCTCTCGCGCAAACGCCGCCGGAAAACCATCGCTATCAATGAGCATAGCCTTGAGGGATGATGTACCTATATCGACGCTTAAAACAAGTGATTTTTTCAGCATGTATGTTTTTATCAAATTTTGAGAAATGTTGCAAGAATGTACAAGGAGCGCAACCTTTTGCGGGTGTATATGATAAATGGAGCATGGCGTCAATCCTCCTTTATCTGACATTTGAAGGCAAAAGAGTAATCGAGGCGTTGGATTTCACTCAGGAATAATTAATATTGGTAAACTCCCGGCTTTGCCGGGGTTCTAAAAACGTTTGACTTTTACGGGAGTATTAACAGTTTTCAAATTCACGCGGCGCCGGATGAGGTTGTACGAACGAGAAGGTTTCGCGGATATGGGGTTTGACCGAGTATGACGGTCAAAGATAAAGGTATTTAAGCAGCGCATAAATGGGTAGCGCGAATCTAAATT
>JAITAW010000224.1 GCA_031283905.1 Treponema sp.
CTTACCGCGGACAGGCTCCCGGCGTACCCCTCTGCGAGGCGTAGGCCTCCCATCCCCTGTTTTATTTTCTGGAGGAGGGTCGGAACGGCCGGGCGGTGTAAAGGCCGGCAGGAACGGCGGGGAGCGTCCGGCCTCCCTGTCGCGCCCGGATGATGCGGCCGGCATGGAAGCCTGTTCCGTCGCGTTCCCGCTCGGCCGGTACCTGCGGGAGACGGCGGGCCGCGCGGTCTGCGTCCTCAAGGCGGGCAAGCCGCGGATGATCCGGAATCGACCCGGAAGACCGGCAAGGAGGACGGGGGGAAGACGGCCGTATTCATCATGAGGAACCCTGAAGAGGAATCCGGTTTCGATGAAGCGGTTTCCAACGGGAATGCGTAGGGGTCTGATAAACCGTCCGCCCGCCGTCTATATGCGGGCGGGGTATAGGGGTCTGAAAAAGAGCGATCCGGCCGGGGCGGCCGGGATTTGAAATTGTCCGGCTTCTCCCCCCGTTCCCGTCCTGGCCGACGCCGTCTCTTTCATGCCCGGATCAAACAGCCCTATGGTTGTTCCGACAGATGTTTTCACACAACCATCGCGGCCACTCCGCGCGTTTTTGAAACCTCGTGAAGACGGCTTTCCTGGTCATTGAACCGATGCCCGCCGGCTTCAATAACGCGGCCGTCCCGCTGAAGGATTTTCCTTCGGTAAGGTATAAAAAAACCATACGCGGCAAGTCCGTCGCGTTCCTGATTTCCCGTCCCCGCTGCAATGCCACCAATTCTTTTGCCTTCTCTTTCCATCCTTCGGGCTTTACCTATACTAACTGCTCAAAGCTTGTCTTTTCCTCTCCCATGTACTAAAGTAAACGCATATGGGATTTGTTCCCCTGCCGCGAATAGAACCGAATCCACCCCGGAAGCGGGGCGGGCTTTGGCGGCGTGTTCTGTTCTCTGGTATGTACGGACGCCGCGTTAAAATTGTAAAAAAACAAAAAAGTATTGACACACTTCATCAACATGATAATACGTTCTTTTCAAAACGTTTTATATGTTAAAAGGAGGAGGGGCGCGGCCGCCAGCTCTGTGCCGGCGGCCGCACGGGTACTACTTGCTATGAATAAACCGTATGGTACGATATATCAGATAACCTGCGACAACGGTGTTTCCGTTTTCCAGCAAGGAGTCTCTTATGGCGCTTATCGACCTAGTGAACAAGGTTTTGCACTGCATCCGTGTAAAACTCTATCCAAATTACCTCCCCAATAGGGAATCTGCGCGGCGCTCAAAAACACAGAGGCGGCTTCACCGGCAATTACAACGACCTCGTTGAGTATGTGAAGCAGTTCTTTAACGAGGCCGCGTACCAGCTCTGCGATGGGTTCGCGGTCAACACCAGCTGTTAGGCGAAAGCCTATACGGTTTAATACTCCGAGGCTTGCCGCGCTGTAAACAGACTGAATTTGAATGAAAATTTAACAGTATCTTGGCATTGTGAGCAATCTATACATTTTGGTAATGCTGAATAAGTAACACCAATCAAACAACGAAAAATTCTGTCGATACCGCATCGCATCCGTCTCGGTATGTTACTGCTTTATTACTGTTATTTCTATAACTTTTAACGCAGTCTGGGACTTTGTTTCCCCGCATACGCGCATTACCGGTAGACTCGCCATAAGTCCTATCCCAGCCGCGAGTAAAAACAGCGTTTTCAAAACGCCGCTTTCAACAAGAGGCTTTTCCAGTTCCATTCAACGGGGCCCCGTTTTATTTGTTCGGAGAGCATGGTTTTTATGGTGAAAAAGGCTTCATCGCCCAACGTTTGCGCGATGAACGCGCCCCAGCTTGATCTTTCTTTGTTGAACCACGCGGACATGTCGCGTTCCGTAAGAATGCGCTCTTCTTTTTGATCGATCTGGGTGATGGTAACGGAAAAACCGGCTTCCATGAAAGCGGTTTCAAGCGTTTGCGCGTTCCAGAGCAGTTCCGGTTTGTTTTCTTCAGCCGTAAAGAAAAACCGCTCCGCTTCGGCAAGTTTTTCCACCAGATATGCCTGTTCCGGCGCATCCGGCTCAAACTCTTTTGCCCCAAGAATGGAAGCGATTTTCCCGCCGAGCGCGGGCGGGGATTGCAAGGCAGCGACAACGCCTGTTGGGGCAAGCAGAGCGCGGCATTTTTGCGCAAATCCGGCGAAAACCGCCGCGCCGCCGCCTGTCCGCCGCCACGGTTCGCGCGTCAGGATATAGTCGAACTGTTTGCAGGAAAACGCGGCTTCGGCTTCGTCCGGCGCGGGGAGCCCGCCTGCCCGTATGAGGGGGCGTTCGGTCTCATCAAGAGTCGATGCGTAGCCGAGCAGGGCGGATTTCGCGGCTTCGTCGCGTACGCAAGCCGCGGACAAGCCTTCCGGCGCGCGGCGGAGCGCTTCCCAAAGCAGGAGGCCGTCGTCCGCGTTGGCGACAAGGACGCGGCTGTGGCGCCGGATAGAACATTGTTCCAGAATAACGTCCCTGTCGCGCAGGAGCAGGGCGCTCCTGCCGCCGGAAAGCCGTTTGAACCAGCCTTCTCTGCCTTTTGACGCGGCGGACCATGTAAGCGCGTCCTCGCGCGCGTCTCCGCGCCTGTCGTCATCGAGTATGACCGCGGTTTGAATTTCCCGCTTGCGAAGCACGTCTTCCCGGATTTTGCCCTCGTACCCAATCGTTGAAGGCGCGTAAAACGTTTTCCCCCGCAGCGCCGAGGGCAGGTACTGCTGGGCGGCCCAGTGATCGCGGTAGGCGTGCGGATAGATGTAGCCTTCTCCATGACCGAAACTCTCGCCGTCGCGGTTCGCGTCCCGCAGGTGGTTTGGCACTTCGGCGTGTTCCTTTTCAACTTCTTTCATGGCGTCAAAGAACGCCATCGTTGAGTTAGACTTGGGCGCGGTCGCCAGATAGAGGCAGGCGTGGGCAAGGGGGAAATTGCCTTCGGGAAAGCCGATGCGATCAAAGGCTTTGGCGCAGGAAACAACCACCGAAAGGGCGTGCGGATCGGCCAATCCTACATCCTCGCTCGCCAGAATTATCATGCGCCTGAAAATGAAAGACGGGTCTTCCCCGGCTTTCACCATTTTCGCAAGCCAGTACAGCGCCGCATCGGGATCGCCGCCCCGTACGCTCTTGATAAACGCGCTGATGACATCAAAATGATAGTCGCCGTCGCGGTCGTACAGCACGACCCGGCGCTGTATGCTCTGTTCCGCCGTTTCAAGGTTCACGTAGATTTCAGCGTTTTCAGGAGGCGGCCACACGGGCGGCGTGGTCTCAACGGCAAGCTCAAGCGCGTTGAGGAGGCTTCGCGCGTCCCCGCCCGCCACTTCCACCAGGTGATCCAGCGCGCCTTCTTCAAACGTTACGCGCCATGCGCCGTAGCCGCGCCTTTTGTCGGCCAAGGCGCATCGCGCGGTTTCAAGAAGCCCTTCCTTGTCAAGGGATTTAAGCTGGAAAATGCGGCTCCGGCTTACCAACGCGCGGTTTACCTCGAAAAACGGATTTTCAGTGGTCGCGCCGATAAGAATGATGACGCCGTTTTCCACCCAGGGGAGGAGCGCGTCCTGTTGCGCCTTGTTCCAGCGGTGAACCTCGTCCACAAAAAGAATCGTCCGCGTACCATAGAGGTTTCTGCGTTCGGTCGCCCGGTCAACGGCTTCGCGTACGTCTTTGATGCCGGTAAGCACCGCGTTGAGGCTTTCAAACGTGGATTTTGTGGTGTTGGCGATGACGCGGGCGAGGCTGGTCTTGCCGGTTCCCGGGGGGCCATAAAAGATAAGAGAGGAAATTCTGTCCGCCTGAATAGCGCGGCGCAAAAGCCGCCCCTGCCCCACAATGTGATCCTGTCCGATGATATCGTCCAACTCGCGGGGGCGCATACGGTCAGCAAGGGGGCCCGCGACGCGATTTGCCGCGCTGAAAAGCTCGTTCAGCGGGACGCCTCAGTCTTCGGCGTTCCAGACGTCGTTTCTGTAAGACCAGAGGCCGCGGGTCGTGGTGGAGGCAAAGATCGTGTTGTCCGCAGCCTGATACAGGGCCGTTACAATGCGCAACCCTATGGTAGACACGTAGCTGTCGGTACTTGATACGGTGGAAACGCCGGACTCTCCAGGCGTTCCCAAACCAAGCGGGGCGGTGGCTAAGTTGCCATTGTTAAGCGTGATTTCCCGGTAACCGTTGACCGTTGAATAACTTGGGGCCTGAATGCCTACAAGCAGGAGATCGGAGGCGCTCGCGGGAGTTTTATTGGCGCTCCACAGCGTCATTGCGCCCGAAAAGGCGACGCTCTTTTGAGCTTCGGCGAAACCGGAGGAGTCGCCGTAAAAAAGGCTACCGGACCCGCTGCCTGACTCCCTGCTGACCGCCACGATTTTATCACCGGCGGCAAGCATCCCAACAATGGGTTTGCCCTCGGTTCCCGTAACCGGAGCGGCGCTCAAGGCGCTTCCGTCAAAGGTATAAATACCTTTATTAACAACCGCTACATAATATGTGGATTCCAAGAGGGCTGCGCCTGTTACTTTATTTTCTTTTGGAATATCTGGCAGCAAGGAGGAAAAGCTGTTCTCGTCTGTTTTATAGACAAACAACCCTTTTGCGGTTGAGGCGAATATATATCCCCCGTTGACGCCTCCCGCCCCGCATATGGTCTGGACAGCGCCATCTACACCGTCAGAAATCGGCTCCCACGAGGCGTCCTCCTTGCGGTAGTACACTTTCGTCTCGCCGAGAGGATCTCCGGTAAGCGCATAGAGCGCATAGAGATACTTCCCGTCAGCCGCAAGATCCATAATATTCCCGTTGGGCGAAGATATGCGGTTCCATGCGCCTGCTTTGTCGTAATAATGAATGGTCTTTCCAAACCGGCTCGCAACGTACATGGTTCCGTCTAACTCGATCATAGCGGTGGGACCGCCCTTGACTCTCGGCTCCTTTGGTTCCACTTCCTGAGATATCGCGTAAAATATCGGATACTGATCGCAGGAAAAAAATAAAAAAGCCGCAAGAGCGCCTAACATAACTCTGATTTTCATATTTCATACATCCTAAAAATGCAAACGCGCCGTTAACGACACTTCAAGGAAGTGTCCGACCATGTCTTTTCTGGGTTCTTCTGTCCATTGAGGAATAAGCAGCCACCCCACATTCAGACCGAAAGACCAGTCTGGATTGAAGCGGAAAAAACCGGAAACCGTAGGTTTCAGGAACAAGCCGAAATAATCGGTTTCAAGGTACTTCTGAGTGACTCCGCCGAACAAAAGGGAGAGGGGGATTTCAAACCTCACATTTTTAATGGAGAAGGTGAATTGATAGCCCGCGCGTACGCCGAAAGGAACGATGTACAGCATGTTCTCGCCAATGGTTCCCGCAAACGCACCGCCGGCTTCACCGCCCACAAAAAAGCGCGGGGCGATGAAGTAATCGTACGACAAATGACCGCCCCCGCCCACATTTACATTCGTACCGTTCGGCGCAATTCCGTTGCTATTGGTGTAAAAAAGGGGAATGACGGCTCCCAATGTAAAAGAAAATATCTGCTCGCCGCTTGCATACAAAGACGGCGTTACGCCTTCATACTCATCGGCCGGAACTTCCTCTTCGGCGTCTTCGTCCGGTTTTTCTTCCTGCGCATATACAATCATACCGGAAAAAAACAACAAACAGCATAAAAGCAAAAAGGCTCGAGCCTTTCTCATTGATTAACTCCTGTAAAAGCTATAACATGACAACAAATAACGGTTTGCAATAGTTACGG
>JAITAW010000039.1 GCA_031283905.1 Treponema sp.
TCAAGCCTTTTTCCTTTTTGCCTGCCTTGAGGTACGCTCCTCTGGTTTCCCGCGTTACCGCTTTTCGTTCGTTCATACGCAACCCCGTTGTGACCTCCGATAGCTGTCGCTGCCGGATAGTCCGCATTAATTTGGGTTACTTTTTCATAATGTCTCAAACCCTCCTTTTCGGTTACTTTTTCGATGTCTCACTGCGACCCCTTGACGTAATTGTCATTTCAGTTCATACTGTACTACACTTTAATACAAAAGGAGACTCACCGTGCCCTGTGGAAGAAAACGCAAGCTGCAAAAGATTGCAACCCATAAACGCAAAAAAAAGCTTCGAAAGAACCGGCATACGAAGAAGTAGTAATTCCATCGGGGAGAATTCGGGAACGTCCAATGGGAGGTTCCCTGCCCCATTCTAAACTATATATGGAAGACACCCTTCTATTATCACATATTGGTGAACCGGGTGATTTAGTGCGGCTGGATTATTCTGCTTTGACCGAGCTCGCCGCAGAGATAAGAGGGGTAATAATTGCGACAGTAAGCCGAAATGGCGGTCATCTGGCGTCTAATTTAGGTGTAGTGGAATTAACCATCGCGTTGCACCGGACATTTCATTCTCCCCAGGACAAGATTGTGTGGGATGTGGGACATCAGTGTTATACGCATAAGCTGCTTACGGGCAGATATACTGGCGGCAAGCGGTTTTCCCAATTACGGCAGATGGGCGGGTTGGATGGTTTTCCGAAGTATAGTGAAAGCCCGCATGACGCCTTTAATACGGGGCACGCCTCAACCTCAATCTCAGCCGCATTGGGTTTGCTTGTAGCGGATCGGCTCAAGGGTGGTGAGCAACGGATGATAGCGGTTATTGGAGACGGGGCGCTCACCGGCGGGCTTGCGTACGAAGCTTTGTCCCACGCGGGACAGCTTGGACTGCCGCTCATCGTTATTCTAAACGACAATACCATGTCGATAAGCAAAAATGTCGGCGGACTCTCCAAGTATTTAAGCCGTCTTTCCATGAAGGCGAAGTATCAGAGTTTCCGCCGAGGCTTTGACACCCTTGTAAAAAAGACTCCCGTTATCGGCGAGCCGCTTTATAACATTATTTACCGTTTGAAACGAGCGATAAAAGCCATTTTCTACACGGACAATTTTTTTGTCGATCTTGGTTTTGAATATGTGGGCCCTATCAATGGACACAATATAGCGCAGCTTGAAACCCTGCTCTCTGATGTCAGGAAGCTCGATCATCCAGTAGTGGTGCATGTGATTACCCAGAAAGGCAAGGGCTACAAGTATGCGGAAGCCAATCCAAGCGCCTATCATGGAGTGAGCGCCTTTTCAATAGATGAAGGTATCGCCGAGCCGAATACGAGGATGTCTTTTACGAACGCTTTTGGAGAGGCAATCATTGAAGCGGCTGAGCGGAATGCTGCTGTCGCCGCCATCACTGCCGCTATGGAGCACGGCGTCGGACTTGCGCCGTTTAAGGAGCGATTTCCCGAACGTTTGTTTGATGTCGGCATCGCCGAGGGACACGCCGTTACCTTTGCGGCGGGGCTTGCTTATCAAGGGATTCGCCCGGTGATTGCGATGTATTCAACCTTTGCCCAGAGAGCCTGCGATATGGTCATCCACGATGTGAGTCTGCAACAGTTGCCGGTGGTGTTCTGCCTTGATCGCGCGGGATTCGTCGGCGGAGATGGGGAAACCCATCAAGGCTTATTCGACATCGCGTTTTTTCGTATGGCGCCGAACATGACGATTCTCGCTCCCGCTGGCAGAAGCGAATTGAAAGCCATGCTTGATTTCGCCCTGTCATGCCGGAACGCCGTGATGATACGTTACCCAAAGGCCGATTGCCCCGAAGAGTGCGGCGCTTTTGCGGCGCCTCTGGAAAACGGGCGTGGCGCATTCATCCGCAGGAACAACGCGCCAATATGCATCGCTTTTACCGGCAGCCTCTATACGCAGGCGCTGAACGCGGCGGAACGGCTTGCCTCATGGGGCATCATTGTTGATATATACAATCTCCGTTTTCTTAAACCTGTTGATGAAGACTACCTTGCCGGTCTTATGGACGCCTATAAGCTCATCGTTTTTGCGGAAGAAGGCGTTCGTTCCGGCGGTTTCTGTGAATACGCGGCGTCTCTTGCCATCGAGCGGCGCTGTCATGACCATGTGGCGATGCTTTCGGTTGACGAACAATTCGGCACTCTTGGCACGCGGAACGAGTTGTTGCACATAAACGGGCTGGACGGTGAAGGCATCGCGGCGTTTATTAGAACCACCATAGAGAAGAATGGCCTCATGGCTGAATAGCCTTTATGCGCAGTTATTTGCTGGCAGGCAACCTTCCGGACTATAAGCGGTGTGTTTGCCAGCCCGAATAAAGGTTTTGCGTAGCATCGTTTCCGTAGGAAGCGCACGAACCGAATGGTAAAAGTGGGTGGAGGCTGGCGTGGAATGTTCCCCTGTCAACAAGTTAAGGAATCTTCCTTTCGAAAATATTTATCATAATATTTTGAATCGACATATGTCCTAATTAATAAGTGGAGGTGATCCAGAAAGTATGAAGAGTTCTCAAACAAAACCATACTTGATGAAAAAGAAAGGCGTATCAAACGCATTCCGGTGGTTGGACGGTTTCTTGGAAAAACAACAAGTCCTGCGAAACGCCCGCCTGCTCCGATGCCTCAGCCGGCAATTGTTCCCTTCTATCCCTGCCGTG
Organism: Treponema sp.; assembly: GCA_031283905.1. Lineage (GTDB taxonomy): Bacteria > Spirochaetota > Spirochaetia > Treponematales > Breznakiellaceae > JAIRKH01. Next base: position 2,729 of record JAITAW010000039.1, read on the forward strand.
TACT
>JAITAW010000042.1 GCA_031283905.1 Treponema sp.
AGACGCTTGCTGAAAACACGGAACTCGTAAAGCTGCTTGCAAACGTGGGGGAACTGGAGGTAGAAAGCGCCGGCGATGCGGCAGGCGGAGCGGACGCCGCGCGGAGAAGCCGCCCCAAACACGCGATTGGACTTGTTGGAACCGGCTTTGAGGCTTTTGTGTTCATTGCGGACGCGGTTGATCTTGATTTCCTCAAGAGGAAGTTTTCAAAAGAGCTTGACAAAGACAGGCAATTTATCGCACAATTAAAAAACAAGCTTTCTAATGAAAACTTCCTTCGTCATGCGCCGCCTGAGCTTGTTGCCGGGGAAAAGCAAAAATTAGAAGAATCGCTTAAACGGGCGGATAAAATAGCGTCCTATATTCGGGATATGGAGGTACAGTGAATACAGAAGAAATGCTCCGGTTAAAAGGATCCCACCTTGCCCCCTATATGCAGGTCGCGACGGCGCTTATAGGCAAAACACGCGAAGGCGGCGGGAATATGTTTCGTCATCAGTTTGACACGATGTCCATACTGATTGACTACGGGTATATTGACAGCGTGCTGCTCAAAGCGTCCCTCGTACACGACGTTCTGGAAGACATTCCCGAATTCAACCACAACCTGCTTATGACCATTGACTATGAAAGCTCGGACGTATACCGGCTTGTGCTGGAAGTAACGCGGGGTCCCGGTGAGAAAAAGCCGGACTTCCTCACCCGCATATTCAAAGAAGGCTCCGACAGCGCCAAAGTCCTTAAAGTCGCGGATCGCATATCAAATATGATTTCCCTCGGATTTGTGAACAAACCGGAGTTTGTCGAACGCTACACCAAAGAAACGGTTGACTATATTTTCCCCATCGCCGAACAGATAGATATGCTTATGCTGAAAGAGCTCCAGTCTTTGGTGGAATCCAGAAGAATATATTCTGAAATATTTGCGAAAAAAGTATGATGAAAAAAAGCAAGCGGAAATTATTTGTCATTGCGATAGTTTGCTTAACGCTTTTTCAAAGCCAGTCATGGCGCACGAATTCCATCAAACTCCCCTTTACCCCCGGGGAGGAAGCCTTTATAAGAAACCATCCGGTGATAAAGGTCGGCGTAAACCCCTACTTCATGCCCTTTGAAGGGTTTGATGAAAACAAACGGTACCAGGGCGTGATCTCCGATTATCTTGAAGCGATTGAACGGCAGTCCGGTTTGCGCTTTGAAATTCAGGAGGAACTCTCGTGGTATGAAGCGTACAACAAAGCCCTGGACGGGGAAATCGACCTGCTCCCCGCCATGCAAAAAAGCCGCGCGAGCGAAATGTTTTTCCTCTTTTCAAAACCGTATTTTAATTTCAGGCGGGGAATAATAATCAGAAATAACGATACCTCCATAAAAAGTTTCAAAGACCTGCAGAACAAAAACGTCGCGGTACAGTTTGAAAGCGCGGAATACGATTATTTGAACGCTTTGTCTTTAACCGGGCTGCATTTGTACGCCTCAATTGAAGAAGCCCTGATTGCGGTTTCAACGGGCAACGAGATCGCCGCCGTAGGGAACCTGAGTACCGCGGGCTATTACATTCACCAAAACGGGATCACCAACTTAAAGTTCATATTATTAGACGATAATTCGCGGGGGAGCCTCCACTTCGCGGCGCGGAGGGAATACCGCGAACTTATATCTATTATCGATAAAGTCATCAGCAATATACCCGTGGAAGAGAAACACGCGATTAACAACGCGTGGATACAGGTTTCCAACACGGTGGATTATACATTAATTTTTGAAATCATTTCGGTTGTTTCATTTATTATCATTCTTATTTTCACCATCTCGATTTACTGGATTCTCCGCCTCAGGAAAGAGGTTGAGACGCGCACGCTTGCCCAAAAGAAAATGGAGCTTGCCAAACAGGACGCGGAAACGGCAAACCGCATAAAGTCGAACTTTTTAGCCCGCATGTCGCACGAGATACGCACGCCCATGAACGCGGTCATCGGCATGGCGCATCTTATCGGCAAGACCGGCATTACGGCGACGCAGGCCATGTACCTGCGCAACATCGATCAGGCCGCGTCAACTATTTTGGGCATTATCAATGATATTTTGGATTTCTCAAAGATCGAGGCGGGTAAAGTCGAACTGGAGCGCACATCGTTCAACCTTGATGAAGTGCTGCAAAACGCGGTCAACATCATCTCCTACCGCGCGCGCGAAAAGCGCGTCGCGTTCAGACTGGTCCGGGACGCCGCGCTTCCTTTCTTCTTTTACGGCGATCCCAAACGGATCGAACAGGTGTTGCTTAACATTCTCAACAACGCGGTTAAATTCACCAGGGAAGGCGAGGTCGCGTTCTATATTGGAATGAACAGCGTCACGGCAACCCAGTGCCATATATTGTTCATCATCCATGACACGGGAGTCGGCATGTCGGAACACCAGCTCGAACATCTCTTTGAGCCGTTTTCCCAGGAAGACCCCAGCATAAACAGACAGTTTGGCGGCACGGGCCTGGGACTTTCCATTGTAAAAAACCTTGTTGAGTTGATGAACGGTTCTATTAAGGCGTACAGCGTAAAGGGCAAAGGCTCCAGATTTAGCATAGGCATTGTTTTGGACATGGACATTGAACAGGAAGAGCGGATGCGGCGAAAATTCGCCGAGGTCGTGAAAAAGAACGCGCGGATACTTGTGTGGGAAACCCCCTTTGGCGATGATATTGTACATGAAAATTGCGCGGTTTGGGGTGTTAAAAACGAGCGGGTATCATCCGAAAAAGACGCTCTCGCGTTGCTGGAAGCAGCATCGGACAACGGAACGCCGTTTGATGTCTTTATTCTGGATTATGACGCTCCGTCTGACAAGGGTTTTGACTTTATCTCCGGTATACGGAAGAACGGGCGCGTTACGATGCCCTTCGTCATTATGCTGCTTCCCATGGAAGGCGAAGAAACGCGCCTCCACGAATTCGAAAGAACCGCCGGCGTCAGCAAACCCGTTATCTTTTCAATATTGTTTAAAGAGTTGTACGCGGCGCTGCAAGACCCCGCCAGGGAAAAATCCGCGACCGCGCGGCCCGTCGCGCCCGCCCCGGCGTCCGCGCCTCAAGCCGGTTGCTGCGTTCTTGTTGTTGACGACAACGAGATCAACAGAACCATCGCCGAGTCCCTGCTTGAGGCCGGCGGCTTTACTGTTTTGCAAGCGGATAACGGAGACGCGGGCGTCCGCGTGTTTGAAGAGCATCAAGACGAAATCCGCGCGGTACTGATGGATCTGCACATGCCGGGGGGCATAAACGGAACCGAAGCCGCGGAACGCATACGCCGCCTGTCCGAAACGGTTCCCATTGCCGCCATGACCGCGGACGTGCTTGAAGGCGTCAAGGACATGTGTGAAAGCCACGGTATGCGCTATTTTATCAGCAAACCCTTTGATCCGAAGCATTTTACCGCCCAGGTCCGCTCCATTGTTTTAAATAATTTTAAATGAGCGGGACGCCTCGCGCGCGTCCGGCGGGCGGGCTCGTACCCGCCCGTATCCCCGCCTCGTCTAAGCCCGTAGACCAGCCCGGTCTAAGCCCGTAGACCGGCCTCGTCTAAGCCCGTAGACCGGCATCCATTCGATCATCCCGGGTTTGAATTCATCAGGATATAGGAAAGCTGATCGGTTTTATCACTTTCGCCATGATTCCTACTGTCGATAGAATAAACTGTAAAATCCTTATCAAAACGC
>JAITAW010000057.1 GCA_031283905.1 Treponema sp.
TATCGTATTCGTTGCCATGCTCACGGTAGGAGCCCTGTGTATCTTCATGTCCGCGAGTAATACCACGGCATACCTTGAGCTTACCGGAATGGCACACACCATTGCGGTAATGACCGGGATTGCGCTGGTGATTTTCAGTTCTACCAGTGCGACCGCCGCCCAGCTTTTTATCGGCCAGAAGGGGCTGGCTAAGATTTTCGCCTTCCCCTTCATAGCCGTGGGCGCGACCGTGATTGTGTTTTCTATTTTTTCCACGCTGTCGCTGAATTACAACAAGTTCATTTCCAGCCCGGCGATACAGGCGGATATGCAGGAGAAAATAGAAAGGCGCAAAGCCGAAATAATGGCCGCATACCGGGAATCCGAAGGTCAGCAGGAAGGCCAGGACGTTAACCAGTGGGCCATGCAGAATATCGACCGGTTACTGTCGATGTCGGAGCGTTCCGGGGAAAGCTGGAACAACAGCATGAAGACCGTTATGGAGGCCGCTCAGACTATGAGCGGAACCGAACAGCAACAGCGGAAAACCCTGGACGATATTCTACAAAGCGTATATGTGGAAACTCTGCCCCGCACGTTCTTTGGTTTCATGCTCAACCTGCGTGGCCTTGAGCGGAAATATATGTTCGACTTTTTCATGATAGCGACCCCGGCGATTTTCTATGACCTAATAGCGCCGTTGGCTATGACCGTGGTGTTGTTCCTCATGGGATTCAAGCGGAATGGAGCCGGGGCCGCCACCGAAAGCGTGGCCGGAACGGAGGTCGCTATTACCGCGCCACCACCGAAACCGAAAGAGGAACAGCCGGACATAAAGGATTTAACCGCATATATCGAAAACGCCATGCAGGAGGAATACCAGATACTGGCCGATGACGCAGTTCCCAATACGGAGCCTCAGACTGCACGGAAGTTCCGGGAATACCTGTCCTCGTTCATTTACAAAGGCAACCCGATTATTTCGGAGCGCGATGGACAATTCATTTCGATTTTCGACAAGGAAAATCTTAAGCGATTTATTGTCCTGCAAAACAACGTGCGGAAAATAACTATGGAGGAAGCTACAAATGAATGCAGTAAATAAGCGTGGTAATATCGAGGAAGAAATGAGCGATGATGTGAAAAACATTTTCGCTGGTTTGGTTGTTAATGGCATTGTTGAAAAAAAGGTGCTTTCATTCAACGTGGAGAAGATTAAAAACCTAAATCCTAAGTTTTTCTGTGAAATTGAAACACAGATGAATTTATATGAATTAGGTAAAACACCAGAGTTCTTGTCTGGAACTAAATTACAGCAGTTCTACTCTGCCGTAACTTCGTTTGTTCTTAGTGAAATATCCATAAAACAGTGCCTGCAAAAAACAGGTGAGATTTTTGGAGAAGGTGAAAAGGCGGCCAGAAACCGTATTCTTGAGTTGTTATTAAGGCAGTGCCTTTATAGTTGGTCTATGGATTATTCAGGAGGATGGGGATAGGAATGACCGAACTGTCCGAGCAGATGAAAGACAGGATTTGTGTCTACTGCGGGAACAACGAAGGCGGCTGTACCGCTAACGTGCCGTATTACTGCGTATCTATCTGGTGCAAGTTCTTTATAGAAAAAGGCGCGGAACTTGCGGTGGAGAAGAAGTGGGAACTCTCGCCGGAAGCCAAAATGCGAAGGCTGATAAAACGCACTATGGTAGAGACATTTTAGAGGAGTTTGTTATGAAAGAAAAACCAATATTGTTCTCAACGCCGATGGTCAAGGCTATTTTGGAAGACCGGAAAACCATGACGCGTCGCATCTTCAAAAACGTTATGAAAAAATATGTCGGATATCGAAACCAAGTGGCCGAGTTACTGGACGATTCGCGGGAACCCTTGTCGGAAAAGGAATTCTATGAAGTTTACTCTCCCTACTTCAAAGATGATATTCTTTGGGTACGTGAGGCATGGTGTAAACAGTTTGACGGTGCGGGAGGTGAAATAGAATACCGTGCTGATTGGGCCAATAAAGATACAAAAATAATGAATGAACTAAACTCGTATGGATTTGAATGTCCGAGATGGCGGCCTTCTATCTTTATGCCCCGCAAGGCGGCCCGAATTTTTCTCAAGGTCGAAAGCGTCCGAGTTGAAAGATTACAGGGCATTACTACCGCTGACGCAATCAAGGAAGGTATGCCGGAAAGCATGACCGGGGCCTCTGATTATTCAATACGCTGTTTTCATTCGCTGTGGGATACGCTGGACGCAAAGCGCGGTTTCGGCTGGGATAAAAACCCGTGGGTATGGGTTATCGAGTTCAAGAGGATTGAGAAATGAGGTTCACTCGGCGAGAACTAAATAATTTAATCGGCGGTAAAATATGCAAATACAGAGAAGACGCGCTATTAACACAAGAAGATTTAGCGCAGAAGTTAGAAGTGGCACGTACAACTATTTGTCACTGGGAAAACGGTAAGCAGAGTATTAGCCTATATAAGTTGTATCAAATTTGCGAAATACTCGCTGTTTCGATTTCCTCAATGTTACCGGATAACATTGAATGCATTCCACCGCAAAGAAAACCATCAGCAAGACTTTCCGTACCGAGGGATGGGATAACGCGTGGGAAAGTAAATTACGCTATCAGGCAAGCCATGAATAATTTTGATAGATGGAACGATGCTACAGGACAGTTCGTAAAGTTTACCAGCTATTATCACGAGGCGCAGGCTTGTATAGAGGATGCCGTAAAAATCGGTATTATGGTTGCTTGTGATATTGAAATTGAGTTCGATAAAGAAGGCCTTATCGATAAGCCAGAGCCGATGGAGGATAGATGAAAATAAGCAGAATAACGAAAGAGGACATCGCAAGAAAGGCGGCGATTGCTATGATAGCGAAGAAGCGGAATGCGGCCTACGAGACATTCCGGAAGGAGCTTACCGCTATAGCCGAGCGCCAGTTCGCGGGTATCCCCATAAATGACATGAAAAAGTACGGAGAATACATTGAATTTACCAATCACCTGAAAAGTGGGAAGGGCTATCCAGACAGTTTTATTGATGTTGAGAATCACAACAAGCGCAAGTATGAGGCTTTTGGTTTTGTCCCCTCCTATGACATTCCCCTCTTAAAGCAGTTCCCCTGCAAAACCTTTGAGTACAACATCAAAGTATGCGATGAGTACGCTGAGGACTATACCAAAGCTGTAAGGAAATACATGATATTGTATTTCAATGCGGTGGAAAAATACAAACTCATACTTGAAAGTTCGAATACAATTTCCACAGATAAACAGCTTGCCGATGATTTTCCTGAACTTGTTATTTTTTACACGCTACCGGAAGAAAGTGATAAACATCTTGTTCCTATAGAAAAAATCAACAGGTGTAAGGCGATGCTACGAGAGTCTCGCTACATATTCCTGGAAAGTCTGGAGGCCACATTATGAAACTGAAATTATCACCAATTTGGTTTTTCATGTGGGTAAGATTTAAGATTTTACGCGTTGATGCCTGTTGGGATATTTATCCTTACTATGGCGTGGGGCCTCATGTCCACGAAGGTATTGATTTCAAAAATCCTATAACCTATATAGGTTCGACACGAATGTTGCCTAAAGAGGCATGGCCGGATAATTACGTTGATACAGATAACGGATGCGGTATGTGGTATTGTCCTGATAAAAGATGCCGGATTAAAAACTGCGGAGGTAGGCAATGAAATACCCCACAGAAATATCCCATGCCGAACTCGTAGAACTTGGCCGGGATTGGCTCATTCGGCCCTACTGCACCACTGCCCCTTATGGGCATTATGGCTGTTCAGTAGTATTGACAGAATTGAGCACCGCTACCTACTGCAATGAAATACCGGATGTTTTAGGTTTCTGTCCAAACAAATCAATTTTGATTGAGTGTAAGGCTTCACTTTCCGATTACCGTGCTGACCAGAAAAAACCGTTCCGCATGGTGAGCGAGAACGCACTCGGTCTTCTCCGGTGGTATCTCGCGCCGAAGGGTTTAATTCCTGTTCAGGAAATACCGGAAAAATGGGGACTTCTGGAAGTACTGCCGGGTCGCTCCATCATCGCCGCGAAAAAGGCAGAGCCACAGGGCCGGGGATACGAAAGCGAAATAACGTGCTTGCTGTCGCTTCTACGGCGGTTGGACATAGCTCCCGATAACCATGTGGCGATAAAGCGTTATGTGATCTCGTCCAACGTGAACAGGGCAACATTTTTTGTAGACAGCGAAAAAGAGGCGGGGAAGTGAAAAAAATTAAATGTTCTAAATGCGGCGGCGCTCCAAGTTTTTATAAAGAGATTTGGAGCGGGGCCGTAATGATGTTTGACGCGGAAACTTTTGAAAGTTATGGGAATGAAGATTATGGCGATCCCTATTGCGTACAGGCCATTTGCGGAAAGTGCGGTCATATTTGGCGGATACGCGGTATAACGCAAATAACCGATATTCCCGGCGCACCAGAAACAAGAGAAGAATGGAAAGGGCTGGGGGTGAAGTAGTGGCACTCAAAAAACCGACTGGTGATATGTATCCTTTCGTGGACTGGATTTGGAACCCAATAAGTGGCCGGTGCTTGCATAACTGTTCCTACTGCTACGTGAAACGCATTGCGAAACGGTTCAAATATGAACAGGCCAATCCACATATTGTTGAGGCCGAGCTTCGCGCAAACCTTGGGCATGGGAATACGATTTTTGTATGTTCCGGGTGTGATTTGTTTGCAAGGGATATTCCAGACCTTTGGATCAAAACCGTTATAGGCTACGCTCATTCATTTAAGAATAATTATCTTTTCCAGACAAAGAACCCGGAACGTTTTACTTCTCCCCTATTCGAATTATCGGCAGCAAGGGACATTCTCTGTACCACTTTGGAAACAAATTATTTCATTCCCGAAGTTATGAATCTCTCACCGCCTCCTGAACTTCGTTCTATTGCAATGGGGAAAATGGCGGACGCTGGTTTCCAGATCATGATAACAGTGGAACCAATAATTGATTTCCACTTGAGGGAGTTCCTTTTTTTCATAAAGCGCGTAAAACCAATACAGGTGAATATCGGAGCGGACAGCGGCCATAACGGATTACCCGAACCTCCAGCAGAAAAAATTAGGGAACTAATTTCAAGGCTTAAAACATTTACCCGTGTGGTAGAGAAAAATAATTTGAGGAGGATTATAGCATGAAGATTGACAGCAGGTGCTGGAGCCGTTTCGTGAGCGGCAAGGTTGGAAAGGCTATCGGGGAAAAAACCATCAGCCTGATGCTTAACAATATTAACGAGAACAATGCGGATAACGCCGAGGTCGCTCTAGCGTTTATGAAATCAGAAGAACTAGACAGCCCCGAAGACGACAGCGCGGAAATCCTCGTGAAGGTCGTTATCAAGAGGATTGGGGAATAGCGGAAATGAAATTGATCCGGGTGTTCCCGCAAAAAACAAACGCTACACCAACAGACGAGTTGGCGTATATCGGCGGCCCGACTTTATTCTCGGAGGCCGATGCTGTTCATATTTCTGTAACCTTCTCTTGGGATTTACCCGAAGCTGAACGCTTGGAGCGTGAATGGCGGCGCATTGCGCCGGTTTCCATCGGCGGCCCTGCCACCGGCCAGCGAGGAGAAGACTTTATTCCGGGGTTGTATCTGAAAAAAGGTTATGTCATAACGAGCCGGGGCTGCCCGAACCGATGCTGGTTCTGCTCGGTATGGCGGCGCGAAGGCGAGGCGATCCGAGAATTGCCCATAACGGACGGTTGGAACGTGCTTGATGATAACCTGCTGGCGTGTTCCGAAGGCCATATCCGCGCCGTGTTCGCCATGCTTGGAAGACAGCGGCGGAGGCCGTTTTTCACTGGAGGCTTGGAGGCCGCGCAGTTGAAGCCGTGGCACATTGAAGAATTGGCGAAGCTGAAGCCGGCTGAGATGTTCTTTGCCTATGACGGCCCGGAAGACCGGGAGCCGCTTTACGAAGCCGGAAAATTACTCAAGGCCGCAGGGTTTATGATATGCCACCCGCTACGCTCCTAAGTTTTGATCGGCTATCCGGGAGATACCTTCGGCAAGGCGGAGGCCCGGCTATACGACTGTATGAAAGCCGGGTTTATGCCAATGGCGATGTTGTATCGAGACCAAACAGGAGAACGCGACCCGGCGTGGATTCGTTTCACATGG
>JAITAW010000108.1 GCA_031283905.1 Treponema sp.
TCCGCGTTCGGGGAAGACGGCCAAAGGGTAGGGAAAGAGTACACGGCAGGGATAGAAGGGAACAATTGCCGGCTGAGGCATCGGAGCAGGCGGGCGTTTCGCAGGACTTGTTGTTTTTCGAAGAAGCTGTCCAACCACCGGAATGCGTTTGATATGCCTTTCTTTTACATCAATTATGGTTTTGTTTGAGAACTCTTCATACTTTCTGGATCACCTCCTAACAGAAAATACAATCTGATTACTATACAACCGATTGGGAGCGTCAATTACCGGCGGCGCTGCCGATGAGATGCTGCGGAAGCGTTGCGGGGATCGATTAGTCCGTCTTTTTCTTTCCCAGTTCCCACGCCTGTAACCGCGCTTCCGCCCGCGCGAGGCTGATCTTCGCCGTATCAATCTCGAATTTAAGCCCGCCACCGTTGTTTATAATGTCTTCGGCGCGTTTTTTCTCTTCAACGGCGCGATCACGGTCTATTTCTCCGGGTAATTCCGCAGCGTCAACGAGCAAGACCGACTTATGACCTTTTACTTCAAGGATTCCCTCAGTGGCAAAGGCGGTTTGCCACACGCCTTTTTTGTCTTTTATCTTGACAATGCCCGCCTGCGTAGGAGCGGTAAAAAACATATGCCCCGCATACACCCCAATTTCACCGTCAACAAGCCGCACGACAATACATTCCACTGCGTCTGAATAAAATTTGCGGTAGGGAGTGTGAATTTCAAACGGAAATAACGCCGCCATTATTGCGCCTTGTTTATGACGTCTTCTATGGAACCCGCCATGAAGAACGCCTGCTCCGGCAACGCGTCGCATTCGCCGTCAAGGATCATCTTGAAGCCGCGGACCGTTTCCTTGAGCGGCACGTAGCGTCCCTGAATGCCGGTAAACTTCTCCCCCACAACGAAGGGCTGGCTAAAGAAGCGCTGCACTTTGCGGGCGCGGGCAACGGTGAGTTTGTCCTCTGCGGAAAGCTCGTCCATGCCCAGAATGGCGATAATGTCCTGCAATTCCTTGTACCGCTGGAGAATCTGCTGAACACGCCGCGCCGTGTTGTAATGCTCATCGCCAACGGTCAATGGCTCCAGTATGCGAGATGTCGAGGCAAGCGGATCAACCGCCGGATAGATGCCCAGTTCAACGATGTTCCGCGAAAGCACGGTAGTGGCGTCAAGGTGAGCAAAAGTGGTTGCGGGCGCCGGATCCGTGAGGTCATCGGCGGGTACGTACACCGCCTGGACGCTGGTGATGGAGCCGCGGGAGGTACTAGCGATGCGTTCCTGCAACGCGCCCATCTCGTTGGCAAGGGTGGGTTGATAGCCCACCGCGCTCGGTATACGCCCCAGCAAGGCGGAAACCTCGGCTCCCGCCTGAATGAAGCGGAAAATATTGTCAATGAAGAGCAACACATCCTGTCCGCCCTGATCGCGGAAATGCTCCGCCATAGTGAGACCCGCAAGCGCCACGCGCATACGCGCGCCGGGCGGCTCATTCATTTGGCCGAACACCAGGGCGGTCTTAGCGGCAACGCCCGATTCGTTCATATCTTTCCAGAGGTCTGCGCCTTCACGGGATCGTTCGCCCACGCCGGAAAACACCGAATACCCGGCGTGTTCGGTGGCTATGTTCCGTATCAGTTCCATGATGACAACGGTCTTGCCTACGCCCGCGCCGCCGAATAACCCGATCTTGCCGCCCTTTGCGTAGGGCGCAATCAAGTCTATCGCCTTGATGCCAGTTTCAAGAATCTCGGTCGCCGGCTTCTGTTCCTCAAAACGGGGCGCGGCGCGGTGTATCGAAGCGTACTCTTTAGCGGCAAACCCCCCTTTATCATCAATAAGCTCGCCGGTTACGTTGAACATCCGTCCAAGCACATCATCTCCGACCGGTACGCGTATGGGACCGCCTGAATCTCCAACCTCAAGCCCGCGTGCAAGCCCTTCGGTTGCGGACATTGCCACGCACCGTACGCGATTGTCGCCGATGTGCTGCAACACTTCCAGCGTCATCTTCCGCCCCGCGACATCGACTTCCAGCGCATTCAGGATCGCCGGGACTTCTCCTTGTTCAAAACGCGCGTCAACCACCGGACCCATAACCTGTGTGATGTATCCTCTATGTGCCATATTGTTTCCTTTTCCTTTTACGTTAAAGCGTTCGATCCGCCGGTGATTTCCGCCATTTCTTGTGTGACGGCAGCCTGCCGCGCCCTGTTGTAGAATATTTGCAGTTTGGCAAGCATGTTTTCCGCGTTTTTGGACGCCTCGTCCATGGCCGCCATACGCGCGTTCTGTTCGCCGGCGTAAGATTCAACAAGCGCCCCGTACACAACTCCCTTCAAATAGATAGGAACCAACGCTTCAAACACGGCCTCTTCCGAAGGAAGAAATTCAAATTGAAGCTCCACCCGTTTTTCCCCGCCGGTTTTCATAATTTCTTCCTGCATTTTTTCAGCGGAAAGGGGAAGCGCCTGCAAAATTTCAGGTTGCAGTTTTACCGCGCTGTACATGTATGTATACACCAAATGAACGCTGTCAAACACGCCCCACAAATACTGCGAAATCAGATAATCCGCGATCACTTTCGCATCGTCAAGGGTGGGAAGCCGGGACCTAAACGAAAAACTCTCCAAAACGGGATATTTTGAATTGCTGAAAAACCGCTGGGCAATGGTTCCAATGGTGATGAGAGCGGGATTCTCCAAGCCGTTACACAGCGCATTCACTTGCTTGAATACATTAGCGTTAAACCCGCCGGCAAGCCCCTTATCACTTGATATAACCACTATGGCCGCGCGGGACGACGGATTTTTTTTTCTGCCGAAAAATTCATGGGCAGAGACATCAACGCACGAGACAATATCGTACATGGACTTCCGAATTCGGGTGAAATACGGCGTGGTATCCTCAAGCATACGTCTTCCTTTCCTCAGTTTTGAAGTTGAGATAAGGTTCATTGCCTTGGTAACCTGCAAAGTTTGGCGAATCGCCCGTATCCGCAGACGCACATCACGTAAATTTGCCATGTATCAGCCTTTTGCCCGGGAATTCTTGAAATCTTCTATCACTGAACGCAAATCCTGTTCAACGCCTATGCTCAAGGCGTCAGTTTCCGCTATGGTCTCAAGCACGGCCGCCTTGTGATCCCTGATGAACGCGATGCATTCTTTTATGAAAGACGACACCGTGTCAACCGGCACGTCCAGAAGGTAGCCGTTGACGGAAAGGTAAAGCGCGGCGACCTGATCCTCGACACGCCACGGCGTGAACTGAGGCTGCTTCAACGCTTCCATGAGACGTTCGCCTTGAGCGAGTTTATCCTGCGTAGCCTTGTCAAGATCGCTACCGAACTGGGCGAAAGACGCCATCTCACGGTACTGGGCGAGATCCAACCGGAGGCGTCCCGACACTTTGCGGATCGCCTTGGTTTGAGCCGACCCGCCGACCCGGCTTACGGAAAGGCCTACATCGATCGCGGGTCTGAACCCCGCGTTGAACTGCTCGGAATCAAGGAATATCTGTCCGTCCGTAATGGAGATGACATTGGTTGGAATGTAGGAGGAAATATCGCCCGCCTGCGTCTCAACAATAGGGAGCGCGGTGATGGATCCTCCGCCCTTTTCCCTGGAGAGCTTCGCGGCCCGCTCAAGAAGACGGGAATGCAGGTAAAACACATCACCCGGAAAGGCTTCTCGTCCCGGGGGACGACGGAGCAGCAAAGATATGGTGCGGTAGGCGACCGCGTGTTTGGAAAGATCGTCATAGACCACAAGCACGTCTTTACCCCGCCGCATGAAGTGTTCGGCCATTGTAACCGCGGAGTAGGGCGCGAGGTACTGCAACGCGGCGGAATCCGAAGCCGACGCAAAGACAACAAACGTGTAATCAAGCGCGCCAAATTTTTCAAGGTTTTTTATAATCGCGGCGACCGATGAAGATTTCTGCCCGATGGCGCAGTACACGCAATATACGTCCTTGCCCTTCTGGTTGATGACGGCATCGATGGCAATCGCCGTTTTTCCAGTCTGCCGGTCTCCGATGATGAGCTCGCGCTGCCCTTTTCCGATGGGAATCATGGAATCGATGGAGAGTATGCCGGTCTGGAACGGCGTGTCGACTGGCCCGCGGTCAATAACCGGCGGCGCGGGCGATTCAACCGGCAACCATTCTTCCGCAATAAGAGACCCTTTACCATCGATCGGTTCGCCGAGCGGGTTGACCACCCGGCCTATGAGGGAAAGCCCCGCCGGAACGGACGCCACCTTACCGGTACCGCGAACTTCTTCGCCGTCTTTCACAAGGTTTTCCCCGGAAAGCAACACCACGCCAACCCCGTTTTCAATGAGATTCAGCACAATGCCTGTCGCGCCGGATGCAAATTCCACCAGTTCCCCGTAGATCGCGTTATCAAGCCCGTAAACGGTTGCGACCGAATCGCCGATCTCAGCCACGAAGCCCACGGAGCCTGAAAAGGCTTTGCCTTCCCAACGCTGAATCTGTTCTTCCAGAATCTTTGCCAACTCTGCAAAGTTTGTCATATGTTCCTCTCAATATGGTTACCATCATAGTGTCGTCCACATATGGTTGTAACCGTTAGTGTCGTGTTTTCTACAGCGTACATTGTTTCGCCATGTTTTGCAAAAATGAACCAACGCTTGCGTCAATAACCCACATCCCGATACGGAGTTTGTAACCGCCCAGCAGTTCTGGCGCAATTCTTTCGGTCAGCTTGATTGCGCGAGCTTTTACCGTTTCCTTGATCCTTTGCTCAATATCCTTTCTGAAAGACGCGGACAACGGCGCGGCCGTTTCAAGGGTCGCGGTTAAAACTCCGTTCTTGCGGTCCAACGCTTTCCCGATTTCCTCAATGAGCGCTTGACGGTGCTGGAAAAGGCCGCGCCGGATCAACAACACGAGCGTTCTGCACGCGATTTCCGTACCCGGGGAATCGGCGGCGGCTTTTTTCATCGCCGCCCTCACAATTTTTTCTACACAACGAGCGTCATCCGTTCCCGCTATTCGCTCCCTGCTGCGTTCAACGGCGTTCATCGCCTCCATCATGACATTGAGACTCTCAAAGGCGGCATCGGCGTCATCGCCACAGGAAACGATGAACGCCTCCGCCCACCGATCCGCACGGAATACGCTCAACCCGACCGCCATACTCAATCCTTAGAGGAAGCGTGAGCCGCGTCGGCAACGCCGGCCGCCAACTCTTGCAACAAAAACTTCACAAAGCGCGATGAATCTTCCTGGTTTAGATCGCGCTGTAAAAGGCGGCTTGAAGCCGCGATGACAAGCCCGGCCGCTTCGGCTTTGAAGAGGGCGAACGCCGCCTTATATTCAGCCTCTATCTGCCGGTTGGCGTTGGCGATGATACCCTCTTCCTTTTTCTTGCCTTCCGCGATGATTTTGTCCGCCTGTTCCGCCGCTTGTTTCCGCGCCTCTTTGATGATGGCTTCAGCTTCGGCTTGCGCGTTCTTGAGCTTCATTTCGTACTGTTCAAGCAACTGTTTCGCCCGCTCTTTGTCTTTTGCGGCACTGTCAATATCGTTTTGTATTTTTGCGGCGCGCGCTTCCATGAATTTGGAGACGGGCTTAAACAGAATCGCCTTCAATATGAAAAAAAGAATGACGAGATTGATGACGGTAATGCCGAAGGTTACGGTAAAATCAAGCATAATCCGCGATCTACACTTTCAGGTAAAGCAATATGGCGATGACCAAACCGTAAATCGCCGTTGATTCCGCAAGCGCCGCGCCAACAAAGAACCACGGTATCATCTTGTTGGACGCCTCCGGCTGCCGCGCTATGGCTTGAATCAGCCCTGATGTCGCAATGCCGATTCCGATGCCCGCGCCAATACCGGTGAAAACCGCGATGCCCGCGCCGATTGCTATTAATGTACCAGTCATAAGGTGCTCCTTACTGTTAATTTGAGCCTTCTTCAACGTTAGTTATAAAGAAGACTTTGGGAAAAGCGGTCAATCCGTTTTTCCGCTTAAATTTAAAACAGCTTTTTCAAATCTTGAAAAAACGTCATGTATCCATATATCCGCGCTATCCGCAAAAACAATTGCTTTGCGCCCTTGCCGTCTTTTTTTAATGAAAGCCTGCCAACATACGCCCGCGTGGCCGTGTTGTCGACAGACTCCAGTTACTCTTTCTGTAACGCTTCCGAAATATACAACACAGACAGAAACGTGAAAATCGACGCCTGAATGAATCCATCAAAGAAGTCAAAATAAAGACTCAGCGCCATAGGCACGGCTACCGGCACAAGTCCTTCGATCAGGTGCATAAGAATAAGCCCTCCAAGTATGTTGCCAAAGAGACGGAGGGCGAGCGACAACACTCGCGTTCCGTATTCCAGAATGTTAAACGGCAACATAAACGGGACGGGGCGCAGAAAATGTTTCAACCAGCCGGAAACGCCTTTTGCCTTGAGGTTGCACACGATCACCAGCAGAATGGTAAGACATGCCAGCGACGCGGTAACGTTGATATCCCGCGTTGGCGGCTTTACTTCAAACGGCGGCTTAAAACCGAACGCTTCAATAGGCGTTAGAACGCCCACGATATTGGCAAACAGCAGAAAAAGAAAGAGCGTCCCCACATACGGGGCGAAAACAGTTGAAAATTTTCCGAATTGATCTTTTGAGAAGTTATTAAGAAATTCAACGCCGGCTTCAAGAAGCGCCTGCGCCCCTTTGGGGATTTGCTTTAAATTGCGAGTCAAAATAAAAGAAAGTCCGATGAGCATTCCCATGACAACCCATGAGACGACCACCGTTTCGGTAATGGCGATACCGTGCGGAAACAGATGGCGCACAAACGCCGGCGTTCCGTCCGGCATCTGAATAGTGAAAGCGATTTTTATGTCAAGAAATTCGTCCATAATCCGTGCCGCCTTAATCCTGTTTAAAGAAGAAATCGTCCTTAAAATATTTCTTCAAAAGTTCTTCCGAAACCGCGTCTTTGCCGTTCATGTCAGTATAGGTCGCTTCAAGAAACCCTTTAGTAATATAGAAGCAACCAAGGAAGAAAAAATCCGCCACCCTGTTTATAGTGTCCATTGTCTGATATATTTTCATGGGATTGTCGATGAGGAAGTCGTTCATTATATATTCGATGACGGTCTGTTGGGCGAGGCCCACCGCGTATACGATTTCCGAGACCGGATACCCTTCTTTCCTGCGATTCTTCGCAAGCCCCACAAAGTAGCCGCCCACATATGAACGATCAAGCCCTCTGTCCAGCGTACGGGCAAGAAGCGGATAAACACCCGCATGAACGTTTAGTTGTTCGCAGGTAAGGCTGTTATAGTGCTTCAGTTGGGGGGATTTCTGAAGTTTATATTCCCAACGCCGCACAAACTCATGCGCTTTGAGGCTAAGCGTGTCAATAAGGATTCGATCAACCATATTGAGATCATATCACAACAAGAAAATTTGTGCAAGCGTTTTGCCTTGTTTGCAAACGATTTTTTTACGAATCTGTTTTTCTTTCCATACGGGCGTAGATAACGGCTCTTTCTACATGGAGCGCGTTCACCCTAAAGGAAAGAAAGAAAAAGACGGATAAAATAAGTATGGAACTGAATGGAAGATCACAGCTTTGTGAGGGCAAACCTCCCGGCAACGGAACAATCGCGCCGCGGTTATTCAGGCTCTTACATAATTTTTTCGTTTCGGTTATATTTTGTGTATCTTGAAGCTTAAGAACCTTTATCAATACAAACTCCGAGGCAAAGCCTTTGGCTTTGCCCGGCTTCCGGCTTCTCTTATACACATCTAGCATGGATCGTGTCAAGGGCCGGGCGGAATCTCGCTCTTTTTTTAAGCGAAACACCCTAATTTGACTGCGGGAACGCCGTGACGCCGTGACCGCACGCGGGGCGGAACCCGCAGTTTATCATGAAGGAGTAGTTATGAAATTTCGCAAACGGCGAACACTTGTGTTCGTATTTTCACTTATTGTTCTTGCGCTTTCATTCGCCGTGCGCTATTCGGCGGCATGGCTGGGCGGTTTTGTTTCCGAAAGTCCGATTACGCCCTTTGTCGAGGAGCATATCATTCACAGGCAGCTTAATCCCGAAACCCTTGTCAGAAATTGGGGAAATCTAATCAAAAAAATGGCGGGAACCGGGACTTTGTTCGCGCTTTTTTTACTCTTTATGACACGCGAAAAATGGCTGCCTTTTATTAAAGTGATTGGTAGAAGATTAAAAGAATTGATAACAAATCAAAATCTGACAGTGATTGAAAAGCGCCTGTCCAACAAATTATTTCTGTTTCTTTTTTGCGGGTTTTTAGGCGCGGCATTTTTTGTAACAACCTTCGGCGTTCAAATACTCGATGTTACTTATACGGACTGGCTTATGGCGGGAGGCGATTTATCCCAGCATTATTTGGGTTGGCGTATGTTCCGCCAATCGGCATGGCACTTCCCTATCGGCCTCATGGACAATATTGTCTACCCGTTTAAGGAATCGGTCGTATACACCGATTCGATTCCGTTTTTGCCGTTTTTTTCAAACTGTTTTCGCCCCTCCTGCCGGAAAGCTTTCAGTATTTCGGCGTTTTCGGCTTGTTGGTTTATTTCTTGCAGGGAGCGGCAGCCGCGCTTGTCATTCAAAAACTCTGTAAAAACAGCCTTTTTGCGATTGTTGGCTCCGTGTTTTTTATTTTTTCCTCCACAATGATGCAGCGCATATATGCGCATACTTCTCTTGCGGCGCATTTTATTATTCTGCTGTGCATAAGCGCCTGCATAACCTATACCACGAAGCGGACTGTGCGTCAAAATGTGTTTATATGGGGCGGATTATTTTGTTTGGCTGCAGGTCTGCATCTGTATTTTGCGCCTGTGGTATTTGCGTTTATGGTTATTTGTCTGGTAAAAGACTTTTTGGAAACACGGCGTTTGCGTGAAAATATTGTTTCCTGCGCCGCATCGCTTGTCATTTTCTTTATTACGATGTTTCTCTTTGGTTATTTTTATTCCCATGCGAAGGCTTCGGCAGGGGGGCTTGGTGCCTACAGTATGAACATCAACGCCTTGTTGAACGCGCGAGGGACATCGCGTTTCCTTCAGTCTCTCCCGGTTGCCACGGCAGGGCAATATGAAGGCTACGGTTATCTTGGTTTCGGCGTTTTACTCGGCTGTTTTTTCTGTACGTGTTTTGCGTTTTACAAAACAAACGAAATAAAACAGGCGTTGCAACATACGACATACAGGAGAAATGCCGTTTTGACGGCCTCCCTTTGTTTGTTCTTTTTTATATTCGCGCTTTCGCCGGTAATTACGTTTAACGGCAAAAAAATCTTCAGTTTTTCCATTCCGGGTATTAATCATGTATGGAGCATATTTCGCTCTACCGGAAGATATGTATGGGTGCTGATGTATATCATTTTGTGCGCCTTGTGTCGGGGGATAAAAAAGGCGTTCGGTGCGAAAAAAGGCCTTTTAATTCTGTGCGCCCTCCTTGCCGTCCAATATGCTGACCTGAAAGATTATTTTAAAAAAGGGAACGCTTTTAAGCAAAGAGTAGTATGGGCATCCCCGCTTGTCTCAAATGAATGGGAGAACATTGCCGCGCGCAAAAAACATATCTTTTTCGTAAGCGGAACCCCGGAGTTATATCCGCTTATGGACTTTGCCCTTGCGCGCGGCCTCACTACAAACGACAGCTATTTATCACGGAAAAACGCGCGGCAAATAGAACAGTATAAATCCGAAGAAAAAGAGCGAATCTTCGCGGGTAACGCGGACGCGCAAACAATCTATATATTTGAAACAGAAGAAGAAGCGGAAAAGTATAAATCTATGCTCGCTCTTTTTTACATAGACGGCGCTATCGTTGGAGTGAAAAAATAAAACTGCCGCTTATAGCCGCTTATAATTGATGCAAAACTACTTCGATTTCTGATTGTCGGCGGTACCAGCGCCAAGTTCAATAAAAATCTCATTAGGGAAGCGCTACAGCGCTTCCCTAATGTCCAGACACTATTTGAACTGCGGGTATAGGTGTTTCTGTTTTATGCGGGCATCGGCAGTGGTAAATTGCCAGTTGATTTTACACGATTCCTTATTCCGTCTACGGTTCCATGCCGCCGCCTGTCGCCGCATCTGCTCTATGCCGGGTATCCGCTCCGACAGCCCGTGGTTGTTTATCTTATTCAGTTCTATCTCCGCCATGTTCAGCCAGCTCCCGTGCTTCGGCGTATAGTGATCTCCAGCTTGTCCCTCAGCCGTTTCGCTTCTTCCGCCGGAAAGGTTTCATACAGGCTGGCGATACTACGCGTGTTCAGATTATCCATAACCAGAGTGAGATTTGCCTGATCATCATAGGGCCTGTTAAAACAACCTTTAGATACTATATATCATTATGTTTGATTTTGCAATACATTGTAAGGCTATTTTTCCTATGATTTTTTATACGCTTTTTGTTGTTATGTAAAATGGATCATTTTGAAGTAATTTTTCCTCTACTTTATCCTCGTAATATAATGAAATCGCCTCTTTTAAATTTGTGATCGATTCATCAATTGTCTTTCCCTGAGATGCTCTATATTATTTTCAAAGCATGTGGCAACAAACCATTCTTCTTCTTGTTTTATTATTATTGTTCCCTTAAAATTCATTGTTTCCTCCTCAATAATATTTACATAAACGTTCCGGCGGTATATGACGTTGTAAGCCGCCGCAATGCGGCGTAGTGAGCCGTGGGAGCTAGGCCGCAGGTGTCGATCCGGCCTAGCAGTTTGTTGCGCTTCGCACATAAAATTGTACAAAAATTCACTTTCGTGAATTTACCTTGCAAACTGCCATCGGCCTTTTAGTCCGCAGTAGCCTCGATAATCGGGATTTTTTGCATATTCATGCAAAAAATCTACAAGTGCAACAGGCTGCTAGGGCGATTCGCATTAAAGATAAGAGGGGAAAGGGCGGATAAAGTAAGTATGGAACTAACGGAGAAACAATATCAAAAGATAAAGGGATTGCCGCCGAAGTAGCGGGGGCATAGGGTTAGCCTGTTGACGGATAGGGCGTATGAAGACGAACGGACGCGGCGTAGGGCGTGGGAGTTAGGGTATATTCCGGCGGTAGCGCCGAAACGGAACCGTATTCATCGATGGGAGTGACAAGGAGCCGTATAAAAGGCGGAATGAGGCGGGGAGGTTTTTCCGGCGGCTGAAGAGGTTTCGAGGGAATTGTACCCGTTATGACAAGCGTGATCGTATCTTTTCCGCTTTTATCTATCCCGCTTGTATTTGTATCGCTTTGCGTTGTGTGAACACGCCCTAGGGGTGCTTTCCTAAAGCTGAAGTTTTGGGAAAGCCTCCGTATACTAAAAAACAGTTTCCCTGTATCATTTCACTATCCGTATGCCGAATGACGAAAACGCCCAATTATTCCTTTTTGACGACTTGCCGCAGCCGAAAGCGGTTGCGCCGAAAACCGCGACATGGAACCTGTGGCACGGGTGCCTTAAATACAGCGAGGGCTGCAAAAACTGTTACGTGTACCGGCAGGATGCGAAATGGGGGCGGAATAGCCACAACGTACAGAAAACCGCTCAATTCGATATGCCGCTTGAGCGGTACGCAAACGGAGCGTATAAGTACCCTTCCGGTTCCGTGTTTTATACCTGTTTTAGTTCCGATTTTTTTCTGGCGGATAAGGGCGCGGATATGTGGCGGAAAGAAGCGTGGCGCATTATCAGAGAACGGCGCGACTGCGCGTTTCTCATCATTACAAAAAGGATTTTACGCTTTCCAGAGTGTATTCCCGATGATTGGGGCGCGGGCTATGAAAACGTAACCATTGGAGTTACCTGCGAAAACCAGCGCCGCGCCGGGGAACGGCTCCCGTTTTTTAAGGAACTGCCCATAGCGCGCAAAGTGTTCATCCATGAGCCGCTGTTTTCGCCGCTTGGCATTTCCGGCTATCTTTTCCCCGGCGTGGAAGAAGTCATTGCCGGCGGGGAATCCGGCGCTAACGCCCGCGTTTGCCGGTATGAGTGGTTTTTGTCGCTACGGGCGCAGTGCGAAGCCGCTCGCGTCCCTTTTATTTTCAAGCAAACCGGCGCGCGGTTTATAAAAGACGGCAAACTCTACGTTATTCCCCGTCCGCTCCAACATGTGCAGGCGGGTAAGGCGGACATTAACTATACGCCGTAAGTTCGGGTCCGCCCTTTGATGTTCGTTGCCATGTCGGTTATTTTCGCCGCGTGTACCTCGTTGGGGAATCTGTTTGAGAGTGAGGTCGAAGAGATGGATGATGAAGGGATGCTTCTTCTGCGGAAGCGGACTCGCAACGTCCGGAATCGTGCCGTCGCCAGTTTCAAGCCCTGCGATAGCGACTGGTTCAGAGTTTGACACGGAGAAACAGGCGCGTTATAATGCGTTATAAGGAGAAACCATGAAAGAAATCATCACGACCGGCAAAGCGCCGGGCGCTATCGGACCCTATTCGCAGGGCGTTGCCGCAGACGCCGTCATGTACACCAGCGGCCAGCTTCCGATAGATATGGCTACCGGCGTTCTGGAAACTGCGGACATCAAGAAGGCCGCGAGGGCTTCGCTGGAAAACTGCAAAGCCATTCTTGAGGCTGGGGGGGCGTCACTCAAGGACGTGGTCAAGACAACGGTCTTTATGACGGACCTCGCGGATTTCGCGGCAATGAACGAAGTCTACGTATCGTATTTTACCGAAGATCCGCCCGCCCGAAGCTGCGTACAGGTAGCCGCGCTTCCAAAAGGCGCGAAGATCGAAATTGAAATGCTTGCTGTAAAATAGGCGTGGCGCAGGGCTTTGTACGCATAGAACGCGCTCTGTGTGTAGCAAGCACGGCGGGTCCGCCGTGCTTGGTTATCCCATTCGCACCCGTCCGCGAAAACTCCGCGAGAGGGTAAGTCTGTCTGTGTATTCAAGGTCTCCGCCGACAGGCAGACCGGACGCAAGGCGGCTTACCTCTACGCCTTCTTCTTTGAGCAGCTTTTGCAGGTACAAGGCGGTGGTGTCCCCTTCAACGGTCGGATTCATAGCCAGGATCACTTCGCGTACATCGTTCCGCCTCACACGCGCCAAAAGTTGCCCAATGGTGAGATCCCCCGGGCTTATGCCGTCAAGCGGTGCAATGAGTCCGCCAAGCACATGAAATCGCCCGTTAAATTCACGGGATTCTTCTATAATACGTACGTCTTGGGCGCGTTCAACCACGCAAATTGTCCGGGAATCGCGGGTTATATCTACGCATATTGGACAGGGGTCTGTTTCCGTCCAACTGCCGCACACGGAGCAACGTTTTATCGCCTCGTGCAGGGATGCGAGCTGTTCGGCGAGACCGTGGGCGTAACTAGTGTCCGCGTCAAGAATATGATAGGCAAGACGGGACGCGCTTTTTTTTCCGATGCCGGGCAATTTTGAAAGCAAGGCCACAAGTCTGTCAATGGCATTGAGTTCCCGGGCGATCACATCATACCCGCAAATAAGGAAGAAAGATTCGGCATACCGGTGAGACCGCCCACCTCCTGCCCGATGGCTTCTTTCACTTTGTCTCGCGCATCCGTAAAAGCCGCGACAATGAGCGCTTCGAGCATATCTTTGTCATGATCGTTCATCAATTCCGGCGCTATTCTGATTGCTTGCAACTCAATGAGTCCGTTCAGATCGATTTCCACCATGCCGCCGCCTGACGAACCGGTTACGTTAACCGTTTCAAGTTTTTGCTGCATGTCGCCCATCTGTTCTTGCAGTTTCTGAACATTTTTAAAAAGATCAAATGGATTTATTTGCATATTCCCTCCTTAATTTACTATGGTTCCTTCAAATATTCTCAAGACGCGCTCTGCCTGAGGTGAAATTTTCCGGACCGGCTTATCTTCTCCGGCGTCCGTCTCGCGGTTTGCGAGGTACCGCTTGAATCCCTCGCTCAAAGTCTCCGATGGCGGCGATTCCGGCTGCGCGTCAAGTGCCGCCGCTTGGTACGCCGGTGAAAAATAGTTTTTTTTTTGTTCTCCCGAAGGCGCGAGCAGTTCCCGCGCTCTGGCGATGGCGGAGCGCAATTCCAGCGGCGACACCCATTTGTCTAGCAGGCAGAGTTTTGAGACAACGACTTCAAGCTCGAAACGCGGAGAAATAGAATAACGTATATCCCGGTACAAACCAAGCAGTAAATCCAAAGCCCGCTCGATCTGCTCCGCGTTGAGCGTTTGCAGCGTCTTTTCCGAAAAACGCTCCGGGCTGTTCGACAAGAGGGACGCTTTCCTGATGCCGGCTTTCAAAAGGAGGAGGCTGTGGTAAAAGCCCGCCATATCAATGACAAATTGTTCAATGGCAATGCCGGCGCCCAGAAAATCGTCAATGAGGAGCAGGGCCTTTTGCCGGTCATTTTCAACGCAGGCTGCCGCAAGCGCGTTGAGGTTGTCTATGCCCACAAGCCCCAGCTTTTCCCTGATGAGGGCGGAACGAATGCGCCCATCTGAAAAAGAAACCACCTGATCGAAAAGGGTGTAGGCATCGCGGAGGCTGCCGGTCGATTCGCGGGCGATCCAGAACAAGGCTTCGTCTTCCGCCTGTATCCGCATCTCCTCACATGTTTTTTTGAGGATTCCGGCGATGGTTTCTATGGGAATGAGACGGAAAGCAAACTGCTGGCACCGGCTTTTAATGGTGGCAGGCACTTTGTGAAGCTCTGTTGTGGCGAAAATAAAGACGACATAGGGCGGTGGCTCTTCAATGGTTTTGAGGAGGGCGTTGAACGCGCTGTTTGAAAGCATGTGAACTTCGTCAATAATGTATATTTTGTAACGGCTCGAATTGGGCGGGAAAAGAACCTCTTCTATAATTTGCCTCGCATCGTTGACGCCGGTATTGGACGCGCCGTCTATTTCAATGACGTCCAGGCTCCTACCCTCCGCTATTTCCTTGCAACTGACGCATTCGCCGCACGGGGCGGAGGTGGGTCCCTTCACACAGTTGAGGGAACGGGCGAGAATACGCGCACTACTGGTCTTGCCGCACCCGCGCGGTCCGGTAAAAAGGTAGGCGTGGGCGATTCGTCCTGTTTCCAGAGAGCTTTTCAGAGTGGCGGCGACAAATTCCTGACCCGCCAGTTCGTCAAACGTTTTCGGCCTTTTCCTTGTGGCGGTTACCTCATAAGCCATGATCAAAGTATAGCAAAAAGAAGCCCTGCAATCAAGATGGACACGGCGCTACAAGCCTCCGCTGACCGTTGCTTCCTTCCGAACCTGGCGGGGTTGGGCGGCGCTTGCCCGCATGTTTCCTGATTACAGGGTTTTTATAGCATAGCCGAAATGTGATGGAGTGTCAAGCGGGCAAGCGCTCGTCTATTGTTATGTGTTTTGAATACGCCGGTTTAATTTCTGAAAACGGACAAGCCGATGACTGCGTCCTAAAGACAAAGTTGCGGCTCTTCAATCCTCTTTAAGGATAAACCGCTTCTTGTTGGAGAGCTTACAAAGACGGAAAAAGACCGCGAATCCCTCCCGGCGGTCTAGATTAAAGAGGACATTTCTACTGAATGAAGAATGAAGACATTTCTACCGGCCGTTGGCACATTCCGCGCGTCTACTTGCATAAATTTTGTTTGTGATGTAAGATTGATAAAAAGGTATTCCGGTTTTCTAATAACGAGGTTGTGTAATGAAAGTTTTAGGTATTGTTCTGTTGACGTTCTTTATAATAGCGGCAATTCTGCTGGTGTTTCTTGTCCTTATTCAAGATGAAGAAGGCGATGATTTAGGCGGTATTTTTGCGGGTGGAAGTTCGTCCGCGTTTGGCTCGCGTTCGGGCAACATACTCACCAAGGCGACATCCGTATTAGGCGCGTTGTTTTTGATCTTGAGTTTAGGGCTTGCCCTTGTGAGCAAGTCTAACAGCGGATCGGGCGTTGAAGCCGCGGGACGGCAATTGTCCACCGAATCATCCGCAGGCAACTGGGTGGATGAAGAGTTGGGCGGCGCGAACAAAGAGCAGTCCGGCGCTATCGCCGAATAGCTAGCGCGAACCAATGAACCGCGGTTTTTAGCGGCTTAGCGGCTGTTTTACGGCGTCTACATGGATGCGTCTATGACGTGTCTGTGGCCAGAACGTCATTGGTTCCCAAAAAAAGGAGGGATTATGCTTTTAAGCGAGGTGTTCACAAAAGGCCTCATCAAAGTTAATTTAGAAGCCGAGGATAAAGACGAATCCTTTGAGGAACTGGTTGATTTTTTTTGTACCGCTAGAAATTTGAATGCGCGTGAAGAAATATTGAAAAGCCTGAGAGAGAGGGAGAAGCTCATGTCAACGGGCATCAAATCCGGCGTCGCAATCCCGCATGGAAAAATACTCCTGCTTGACGATATACAGGGGATATGCGGTGTTTCAAAAAAAGGTGTTGAATACGATGCTTTAGACGGGCAGCCGGTTCACCTTATCTTTATGATTCTGGTGCCGGGTGAAACGGACAAACATCTCAAGGTGCTTAAAAGTCTTGCCGAATTGCTTCTGAACCCGCAATTCTATATAGACATGTGTTCGCGAAGGGATGTTGATGGCGTTTACAACACCCTTAAAGAGTATGAAGATCACTTCATAGAGATGATGTAAGCGGCGGCGCTATCGGCGATGCGCCGTTCGGTTTTATGGGGAGTAAAGGTGGAAGACTCTGGTGTCTTGCGGCGTTTGTTAAAAATAGAAGCGGAAGCGGCGGCGCTCGTAAAAGACGCGGCTGAGGAAGCTAGTAAACGCACCGCTGAAGCGGAAAAGCAGAACCGGCAGCGTTATGACGATGCCTATAGCGCGGAAGCGGCCGCTCTTGAGGAAAAGTACAGAGCCGATATTGCTGCGGTTAAAGGTGAGTATCAAAAGCGGCTTGATGACTTTACCGGGAGGCTCAACGCTATGCGGGTGAATAACGAAGCGTTTTCACAATTACTTGAAAGCCTGTTGTTTGAGCATGACGATGGGAAAACAGATAAAACAAACGCGGATATTCCAGAGTTTGATCATGGCAATGAAACCGGGCGGGAAAAATAATGTCCGGGGAGTACGCGTATATCTATGCCAAAATATGTGGGATCATTGGCAAATCCTTTGTGGGCAAGCGCATCCTTTCCCTTATGAACGTGAATCGTCTCGCCGAATTAGACAGGCTTGTGTTTCCGGAGGGGAGTAGAGAGCTTCCCGAACGGGAGCTTCTTCCTGACCTCGAAAAACGTATCACGGCCCGCTCTATCGCGCAGATTGGAACGATTATCGGATGTTTCCGGAATCCGCCGGAATTGCTTGTGATCATGCTTCAATCGTATGAGTACGAGAACCTCAAAAATGCGCTTGCCGCTCTTGCCAATAACGAGGCTAAGCCCTCTCGCATTACTGATATAGGAAAATTCCGTACCGTCAACTTCGAAGCCTATCCCGATATTGCGGGCATGCTTAAAAATACGGCATTCGTATTTCTATTGAACGATTTAAAAGAAGCGCCGGAAATGCTTCAGGACGCGATTACGTTGCAAAGTAAACTTGACAAGCATTATTATACGCGGCTCTACGCGGCGCTTGAGCAATTGCCCGGCGCTGATCGTTTTGGTATTAAAAAGATTCTTGACAGCGAAATTCAGCTTAGGAATGTGTCGTGGACATTGCGGCTTAGAACCTATTACAACATGCATGTTGAAAGGATCAAAACTATGCTCATAACAATAGACGATAAAAAAGACTTGAGTAGCGATGCGATTGCTTCGTGCGCTTTCTCGTTGGATGTCCCCGGTGATTGGGCGCGTTGGAAATGGGCGGAATTTGTGAACAGCGAAATAACAACGCCGTCTTCTTCATATTGGACGATAGACCCTCGCTATTTTCAAAACAAGGCTTCCCGGCATCTTTACAAATGCGCCTATAAAAATTTTCATGCCAAACCTTTTTCGCTTCT
>JAITAW010000111.1 GCA_031283905.1 Treponema sp.
TGAGGTTGCGGCGGCGCTCTGCCTGATGGCGTCGCGTCAGCGGCAGGCTTTGGGCGTCATGATCTATTCGCCGCAAGCCGCCTCAATCATCGAGCCTTCCGCCTTCACGCTGATTCCCATTCTTGAGCGGCTCGCGGCCGTGAAACACGACCCGCCGGAACCGCCGCCCGCCGCGTCCGGCCCGCCGGACGGCGCGTCTCGTGCCGCCGCCGCGCTTCTTGAACGCGGGAAATATCTGCCCTATGGGACGCGGCTGCTCTATGTGGGGCCGGACCTGGGCGATGAGGCGTATCGTGGGCTTAACGCCCTCAAGCGCTATCATCTGTCGCTGGAATATTTTGTCATTGACGAAAAGGCCGTGCCGCCCCGTGCGCCGGGGAATGCGCGGCGCTGCCAGATAAAGGAAAGCGGGTATGAAGTCGTCTGACGCAAACGCGCACAGCGCCCGGCCCTTTGCCCGGCGCGCGCCTCGTGCCGCCGCCGCGCTTCCTGAGCGCGGGGAGTATCCGCCCTATGGGGCGCGGCTGCTCTATGCGGGGCCGTCTGTCGCGGGAATATCGTATCATTGGCGAAAAGGCTGCGCCGCCCCGTGCGCCGGGGAATGCGCGGCGCTGCCAGATAAAGGAAAGCGGGTATGAAGTCGTCTGACGCAACCGGCCTAAGCGCCCGGCCCTTTGGTCTGTCCGGCGCGGTTTACCCGCTTATCTCCTTCTACATGCCTTTCCTGTCGCTGATCTGCGTCTTATTGCTCATTGATCGCTTCACCGGCAACTGGGTGCGCGGCTTTGCCATGCCCTACCTGCCGGTTGCTATAGCGAGCCTCGTCAGCGCCTTGTCCGCTTCCGCGTATATGGCGTTTATAAAACACGACAGGCGCGGCCATTCCGCCGGGAACATTCGCGGCGCTATTGTCATGGCGGCGCTGGCCTATCTTTTTCCCTCGCTCTTTAGATTCGGCGCGCCCTTTCAGGAACGCTTTTTCCCGTGGGGCGGCAACATACTTCCCGCCCTCAGCGCCTTGTATGTCTGGATACAGGTCATCACCCTCAGCCGCGTGTTCGCCGCGAGGGAAAGCTTTGAGCGTTACACCGAAGCGTACGGCGGCGAAGAGCTCCAGCAAATCATCCGCGATGACGGGGACTTGACGGCCTCCATTAGCCGCGTGATACGGGAATACCGCCTGATACATACGGTTCAGCTTGTCTTCATCCTGATATTCAGTTGTGTCTGCGCGGCGCTGGGGATTCGGCTTCCTGTCCCCCTGTTCGTGTTTCTCATTATCCTTATGATAAGTACCGCGCTTGTCTTTGCCCTGTTTGGGGTTTTCAACCAGGAGCAATACTACGCGGGCGCGGGCATGAGTCTTTCCGCGCCTCAGCGCTCCAAACGCCTCGCCGCCATGTTTATAGGCGTCTGCTCCATTGCCCTTCTTTGCGCGACTCTTGCCTCGAACGCGAGCGTACTGCCCTTTTCGCTTATCACCGGTTTTCTCGCGTGGCTCCTGAGCCTGTTCCCCAAAGCGTCCCGGGGCGGGCGTCCGCCGGAACCGCCTGAGCCGGATATATCTGACATGGGTATGGGCGGCTTCAGCCTGCCGGAAGGACTGGTGCGTGGCGGGAACCGCAAACCCCTTCCTTTCTGGGAGTACATTCAATACGCCGCGCTCGCGTTGCTTATCATCGGCTTCCTGTGGTTCATGGTGAAGCCGCTCCTGACTCGCGGCAACAAGGGCGGGCCGTTTCTCAAGCGCCTGGAGCGGCTTCTGGCGGCGTGGCTCAAGAGCGTGAAAGCCGCCGTCGCGTCGTTCATCGCCTCGCTCCGGCATGACGCGGGCGTCGTCCGCCTCGCCAAAACCAACGCGGAAGCGATCCGCCGTCTGGAAACGAGCCTGCTGGAAGGCTATTCCGTTGCCAAACGCCGCGACATGAAGCGCAGCGCCGGTCTTTTCGCCCGCCTCATTGTCTGGGGCAGCGAAACATGCCAGGTAAGCTGGAAGCCGTCGCGCGCCCCCGGCGAATACTGCGCGATACTCGCCGCCGCCGCCGCGCCGCTGTTCCCCCGGCTCCGCCTTCCCATCATTCGCTGCGGCGACCTGTTTGAGCGGGCGCTATACGCGAAAGAGGCGCTTTCAGAGCAGGAACGCGAGGAGTTTGCCGCCCGCGTTGAAGCAATCACCACAAGCGAATCGCTCCCCTGAGAGCGCTGTCTCAAACAGCTTGAGCGTACCGTCTCATACACTTTGAGCGCATTGGCTCATACACTTTGAGCTGCCTTTGATCAAAAGCCATTGCGTTGCGTCCTCCCAGTCCGCCGCCATGTCGGTTATGGTCCCAACGATGATCTGGAAAGGACGGATTCGGACGGAGGTATCCGCTTCCCCGCTTTTCTGTAAAAAAGAGTCTCAAGGCGCTTGACACAGACCGCAATTTTTTCTATACTATTTCTATAATATGATGATGCGAGGGCCGCTAGCTCAGATGGTAGAGCAGCAGACTCTTAATCTGCGGGTCGAAGGTTCGATCCCTTCGCGGCTCATTTTGCAAACGGGTGTGTGGACGCGGCACGTAATAAAAAATTTGTGCATTTTGCGCGTAAAACCGCTTGACTTATTAAAAAAGAATTGATATTGTATAGACCATTCATGTGTTTATACACTTGCGGGAATAGCTCAGTGGTAGAGCGCGACCTTGCCAAGGTCGATGTCGCGGGTCCGACTCCCGTTTCCCGCTTTCTGATTCCTGTGTGGAATCTTGATTTCTTAGTGAAATCTTATCGGGGTGGTTGACCGGTTGGTTGCTATGCATAACCAACGGAATGCCTGAGATTATACCCTTTGAACCTGATACGGATAATACCGGCGCAGGGAAAAACAAGCTTTTTCTGAAAAGTCGTTTTTCAAATCTTTGTATGATCATATATACTCCGATAAAACGCTACCACCATGCATGATGCATGGAAGAGGAGATATGTATGCTAAAAACAGCAAAAATAAGACCCGTTCTTTTAAGGGCGTTTCTTTTATTGGCGGCTGTCTTTCCGGTTTTTGCGCTTGGCTGCGCAAAAAAAGATACGGGCGTGAATGACGAGGCGGCGCAAGCGTCCGCTAAAGAAGTCGTCATTTGGACATACGATTCGTTTAATTCGGAATGGGGTCCGGGCGCGGAAATAGGCAAACGCTTTCTTGAACAAACGGGCGTTGTTATCAAATGGGTGAGTCACGGCGATGCGGGGGCCATGTTGTCACGGTTGCTTCTGGAAGGGAACGCT
Organism: Treponema sp.; assembly: GCA_031283905.1. Taxonomy (GTDB): domain Bacteria; phylum Spirochaetota; class Spirochaetia; order Treponematales; family Breznakiellaceae; genus JAIRKH01. The sequence goes on from JAITAW010000111.1 coordinate 3,268, forward strand.
GCGGACGCCGATATTATCCTTGGACTTGATCAAAACTACGCGGAAAGAACATTGGAGTCCGGTCTTTTGGAAGCGTATAAACCTGCGGGAGCGGACGGCATTCCCGATGAAATCATTGTTGACAAAACCTTCCGCCTCATTCCGTTTGATTACAGCTATTTCGCCATTGTGTACGACAGCGAAATAGTCCCCAATCCGCCACAGAGTCTTGAAGATTTAACGGATCCCGTGTATGCGAAAAAACTCATCCTCATGGATCCGCGCACTTCTTCGCCGGGGCTTGGATTTCTGACGTGGACAAAGACCGTCTATGGAGACGGCTGGAAGGATTACTGGAGAAGGCTTTCTCCGTCCATTTTGACCGTTGCGGAAGGCTGGGACACCGGTTACGGGCTTTTTACTGCCGGCGAAGCGCCGTTTGCGCTTTCCTATACAACCAGCCCGGGGTATCATCTTGAATACGAGGAAACCGAACGGTATAAAGCCGCCATTTTTAAAGACGGACATGTGATTCAGGTTGAGGTTGCGGGACTGTTAAGCAATGCGAAAAACAAGGGTAACGCTAAACAATTTCTGGATTTCATGCTTTCGCCTTCGTTTCAGGAGGTTATTCCGCTTACAAACTGGATGTATCCGGTGATAGATATTCCACTGCCGGATTCATTCAGAATAGCTCCCAAAAGCGACAAGCCGCTTGATGCCTCGCCGGTTACGCAGGCGGATATAAATGAATGGACGGCGCTCATGAGCGGACGGTAACGTTCCACGAAAGCCTCGTTGTTCTCGAAATATGACGTTGACGCTGGTCATAGCTTCTTTTTTGTGTTATAATAACGCCTATAATACGTAAAAACAGGAGTAAACTATGTCGAAAAAAACAAGCGCCTTGTTATGTGTGGCGCTATGGATCGGGACAACGGCGTACAGCCAAAGCGTGGATTTTTCCTTCACGAGGACGGATGTGGAAAAAGCCCTGATATTGTCCGATATGGCGATAATGAAACTGGATGGCCTCATTCCCATGCGCTTCGCCAATGCCCTGGACGGGAAGCCCATACCGGGTGCGACAGTGAATATACCGGGAATCGGCAGTTTTATTACAGATAATCGAGGCATCATCGCGTTTCCCAAGCGGGAGGATAGCAGTTTCACCATGATCTTTGCAAAAGAAGGCTTCATCACCACCTCCATTCCCTTTAAGATTCAGGTCTCCACGGTGATTAACAACTGGTTCTCCATTTCTCCGGGCTTGGATGGAGATTTCCGGTTCGTGCTGGATTGGGGGGAAAAGCCTGCGGACTTGGACATCCACTTTGAGAAACAAGAAGGCTACCATATTTCCTACCGGAATATGCGAACCCTGGCGGACGGGAGCGCGAAGCTAGATCGGGACGATACCAGCGGCTATGGTCCTGAAACCATCACCGTTACCCGCGCTGAAGGGAGCGGGGTCTATCACCTCTACGTGATCGACTACACCAATAGGAACGACAAAACGTCTACCGCTCTGTCCCGTTCAGGGGCGACTATTCGGGTGTATAACAGAGACCGGCTTTTAGAAACATTTACAGTTTCGTCTTCAGGCGGCGGGTACCGGTGGAACGTGTGCAATATCGTTCGGAACCGGATTGAACCGATCAACGCAATTGAGCGGTAGCGGGGCCGTTCATTAAGGAGACTCACGTGCAAACCTATAACACCGGTTTATTCGGATTATTCAAACCGCTCAAAAAAACGCCGCAGGATATTCGTTGGACGGCGCATATGGATCTGAGGTACGGTTCTTACACGCGGAACCTGCTGGATATTTCAATTCCGCAGACAGCGCCTGCGGCGGCATCTGTAGGCGGCGCAGGCGGCGTTGTCATCTTGTTTATTCATGGCGGAATATGGATGTACGGCGACAAAAAGAATCGCCCCACCTTTTTGGATGCGTTTAGAGACAAGTTTGTTGTCGCGTCCATGAACCACCGGTATATTGACGAATACACGCACCTTGCCGATCTAGTGGATGACGTGTCCGCCGCAGTCGCCTACATACAGCAATTTTGTTCGCAACACACGGTGGATGCCAAGAAACTCATCATTATGGGACATTCCTCCGGCGCTCATCTTTCGATGTTATACGCTTATCAACACCACAAGACTGCTCCGATACCGGTGGCGTTCTGTATAAGCATGGCTGGACCAACGGATTTAGGCGACCTCTCCTTTGTGTATAACTTCAAAAAATTGGGGTGGCTCAAATTTTTTTATCAGGTAGCCGAAAAAGCCAGCGGCTATCATCCGGCTGAAGGCGACATTACCGAGGAAGGGTACGGCAAAACCGCCCTCGGTCTTTTGGCCGCCATTTCTCCCATCGCCTTTGTTGCAGGCGACACCCCTCCCACCATCATCGTCCACGATGCGGCGGATAAAATAGTGCCGTACGCCAATTCGGCGGCTCTAAACAGCGTCTTCAATGTGCATGGCGTTGATCATTGTTTTATCGCCCTATACTCCGGCGTTGGTCATTACCTGGGAGCAAAATCAATAAAAGGCGGGGCAACGCGCTATGACAAAACAGTGGAAGCGCGTGTAGTCAAAGCGATGAATAATTATATAGAAAAGTATTGTGATTGTGGGTAACGCCGCATGTCCCTAGACTTCACGCGCTCACCTCCTGCGCGAATCAACCGGCGTCTTGACTAACACGCTGGTCACGCATAGGCTTAGGTATATGAAACAGCTGACTACAGAGCGGGAAACGCTCGCACTTGAGCAAGAATTCGCCTCATTTTTAACGTCTGGAATACTAAAAAATACCGCTGAATTCTTACGTTCCGCGAGTATGAAGCCTTTGGAACCCAAAGACAGCGCCGCTTGGGCTGTATAATTTGGTCGCCATTTTCAATGTGGGGCAAGGCGGCGGGTTGATTTTTTTTGCAAATCCATTCATTGTACTCCCATGAAAACCGAATCCCAAGCCTTCAAAGGCTTGTATGATATTGTAGCGCGGCTCCGCGCCCCGGACGGTTGTCCGTGGGACAGGGAGCAGACGCCTTCAACATTGAGGGGCGATTTAATTGAAGAGACCTACGAATGCGTAGAAGCCATTGACGAACAGAAACCCGAACATATCAAAGAAGAACTCGGCGATATATTTCTGCTTGCAACCATGATTTCCTATATGCACGAACAGGAAGGGCTTTTTTCCGTTTCCGATGTATTGGAAACGCTTGCGGAAAAGCTCGTCCGGCGGCACCCGCACGTGTTTGGAGATACGAAGGTGAACGGCAGCGGGGAAGCGCTTCAAAACTGGGCGAAAATCAAAATCGAACAGGAAGGGCGCGCGCCCAAAGACTCGGCGATGGACGAGGTGTCAAAAGCGTTGCCTCCTCTTGAGCGGGCGTACAAATTGCAGAAGAAAGCCGCAAAACTGGGGTTTGACTGGGATACACCGGACGGCGTTCTTGCCAAAATACAGGAAGAAATCACTGAAGTCCAAGACGAATTCGGCGCGGAACGCATTGATTGCCCTGCGTTGGAAGCGGAATTGGGCGACTTGCTTTTCACGGTGATAAATCTCTGCCGTTTTATGAAGGTCGACCCGTCAGCGGCGCTGCATCGCGCCAACATCAAGTTCGCGCGCCGTTTCACCTATGTGGAAAAAAGAATGAAAGAAACTATGCGGGAAATGAAAAAAGGAAACAGGGCGGTAATGGAAACGTTTTGGCAGGAGGCGAAAGAGGATGAACGCGGGCGAGAAACACAATGAACGCGCCCGCCTCATCCCTACGCTTATTTTTTTCAGAGATGCGCGGGGAATAAATCCCCCGCGCCCCCAGCCTTAGATTCAAGTTGCGCCGCAGCAAGAAGCACGGGATCCACGCTAGTGGCTTCACGCAGGATCTAGCGGTTTAGGTTATAGAAGGCTTTCTTGCCCACGTATTCCGCAACGCCTTCAAGCTCTTCCTCGATTCTGATAAGCTGGTTGTATTTACAAATACGGTCGGTGCGGCTCATTGAGCCGGTTTTGATCTGACCAGTCTCAAACGCAACCACGAGGTCCGCGATGAAGCTGTCTTCGGTTTCGCCGGAGCGGTGGGAAACAACTGCGGTGTAGCCCGCGCGTTTTGCCATTTCGACCGCTTCGTAGGTTTCGGTTATGCTGCCGATCTGATTCACCTTGATGAGTATGCTGTTGCAGGAACCTTCTTTGATGCCGCGCTCAAGGCGTTTGGTGTTGGTAACAAAGAAATCATCGCCTACGATCTGTATCTTGGAACCGAGTTTTTTCGTCATCTTCACATA
>JAITAW010000124.1 GCA_031283905.1 Treponema sp.
AGACGCGCAGGTTTCCTCAACGGAGAGGGCGGCCTCGCTGTCCGTGAACGCGGTGTACAGGCCCTCGACATTGGTAAGGTAATTGGGACGGAGTTTTACCCTGATCCGATGTAAAACCCTCGTTTACCTGATTGATGATTGCCATAGCAACCTCCTTAAAGAGAAATAATGAGAAAAAATAGAAAAATATGAAGCCCCTTTAAGACTGCGGGGGGGGGGGGGGGATAACGCCCGGCATGACACCGGCGGCGGGTAACCGCGCTTTATCCGCGCAAAACGTTTCGTTTATATAGACGAGTTTGTCCATACGGAAGAATATATCATACCTGTATAAAAAAGACAAGGCGTTCCGGTATATTTCTAGACTTTTTTCCGTCAGGCCGGCGCCAACCTCGGGAACACCCCCCGCCCCCCTTGATTAGACCGGGATATGGCGGAACAGCCGCTGTCAACAAGTTAAGAATTCTTGTCCGCAGATTTCACGGATTTTCACCGATTTAAGAGGGCTTTAGTACAAGAATCCGCGTAATCCGCGGGCCGTTTTTGTATCGCATTTGCTTACGTTGTTGACAGCGGCGGAACAGCCCGCTTCTTCATTATCCCCATGCCGCCCGCCATGCGTATCATTGAAGCCGTTATTCTTGGCGCGGTACAGGGCATCACCGAATTTTTGCATATGAAATAGTATAACCATTCTTATCAACCTGTCAATACGTAATTTTGAAACAACCGCTTATTATTATATTACCTGTATCAAATAATATGCCGCGCAGCCGGCGTAGTTTTTTCTTGTCAACCGATCCAATTTTTTGTATCTTTTTCCTATGAACTACGATAAACTTACCATTAAAGCGCAGGACGCGCTCAACGAGGCGTCCGCAATCGCCCAGAAAGGGGATCATGCGCAAATTGAGATTGAGCATATTCTGCTCGCGTTGCTCACCCAGGAAGGCGGCATCGCCGCGCCTATCGTTGAGAAGATCGGGGCTAATGTCCAGCAGCTCATCGCCGACGCGGGCGAGCTTGTTACGAAAAGCCCCAAAATATACGGAGAAGCAGCCCAATTGTACCTTTCATCGGCAGCCGGGAAAGTCGTGGCAAAGGCTGAAGCTGAAGCCGAGTCGCTCAAGGATGAGTTCGTGTCAACCGAGCATCTGCTGCTCGCCATAAGCGCGAGCGGCGCCAAAGCGGGCGAGCTTCTGGTACGTGCGGGCGTTACCAAAAACGCCGTCCTTGAGGCGTTGAAAGCGGTGCGCGGCAACACCCGCGTTACGGATCAAAGCCCGGAAGACAAGTATCAGGCGCTCGACAAGTACTGCCGCGACCTGACCGCGCTTGCGCGTCAGGAAAAGCTCGATCCGGTTATCGGGCGGGACGAGGAGATCCGGCGCGTGATGCAAGTGCTTTCACGGCGTACCAAGAATAATCCGGTTCTTATCGGGGAGCCGGGCGTAGGAAAAACGGCTATTGCGGAAGGGCTTGCGCGGCGTATAGTCGCGGGCGATGTGCCGGAAGGGTTGAAAGGCAAGAAGCTGCTTGCGCTGGACTTGGGGGCGCTGGTCGCGGGCGCGAAATTCCGCGGCGAATTTGAAGAGCGTCTCAAAGCCGTGATCCACGAAGTGCAGTCTTCAGAGGGCAAGATTATCCTGTTTATTGACGAACTGCATACGCTTGTGGGCGCCGGCGCCGCAGAAGGGGCGACCGACGCTTCCAATCTGCTGAAACCCGCGCTTGCGCGGGGAGAACTGCGCTGTATCGGCGCGACTACCCTTGACGAGTACCGCAAGTACATTGAGAAGGACGCCGCTCTTGAGCGCAGATTCCAGCAGGTTTACACGGCGGAGCCTTCGGTTGAGGACACGGTCGCCATCTTGCGCGGACTCAAGGAGCGGTACGAGGTGCATCACGGCGTACGCATCAGGGATGAAGCCCTTGTCGCGGCAGCGGCTCTGTCCGACCGGTACATCACAAGCCGTTTTCTGCCGGATAAAGCCATTGATCTTGTTGATGAAGCCGCCTCGCGGCTCAAGATGGAACTGGACAGCCGCCCTACGGAACTCGACAAACTTGAGCGCAAACTGTTGCAGCTTTCCATAGAAGAGCAGGCGCTTTCACGGGAAACGGATGCGGCTTCCGCGCAGCGCCTCTTGAAGCTGGAAAAAGAGTTGGGAGACATCACTACGGAGCGGGACGCCATGAAAGCCCGTTGGGAAAGCGAGAAAAAAAATGTCCAGCAGGTGAGAGACTTGAAGCAGCAGATCGAGGAACTCAAACGGGAAGAAGCCCTGCAGGAGAGGAACGGCAATTTGAACCGCGCCGCTGAAATCAAGTACGGCATGATACCGGAAGCTCAAAAGAAACTCGCCGCATTGACCGAACAAATGGGAGCAAAACAAGGCGAAAAAGATCATGCGTTCCTCCGCGAAGAGGTGATTGAAGAGGATATAGCCGGCGTTGTGTCGTCATGGACGGGTATTCCCGTGTCGAAGATGCTTTCAGGCGAATTGCAGAAGTACCTGGAACTGGAGCGGGTGCTGAGCCGGCGAGTCGTGGGGCAGGAGGACGCGGTGATCGCGGTCGCGGACGCCATACGGCGGAACAAGGCCGGGCTTTCGGACATCAACCGCCCGCTTGGTTCCTTTTTGTTTCTGGGTCCCACCGGCGTGGGCAAAACCGAGCTTGCCAAAACATTGGCGGACTTCCTGTTCAACGATGAGAAGGCGCTCACGCGCATCGACATGAGCGAATACGGCGAAAAGCATTCGGTGAGCCGTCTTATCGGCGCGCCGCCCGGCTATGTCGGCTATGATCAGGGCGGACAGTTGACCGAGGCGATACGCCGCCGCCCCTACAGCGTGGCGCTTTTTGATGAAATTGAAAAAGCCCACCCGGAAGTGTTCAACGTGTTTCTGCAAATTCTGGACGACGGGCGCCTGACCGATGGTCAAGGACGGGTTGTCGACTTCAAAAATGTGATCATCATTATGACGAGCAACCTCGGCTCGGATGTCATTCTGGAAGCGAAGAATTCCGATGGTCTTAAAGACGCGCTTATGGAACTGTTGAAGCAACGCTTCAAACCTGAATTTCTCAATCGCATTGACGAGACCGTTGTGTTCAAGCGGCTTGGCATGAATGAAATTACGAAGATCGTGGATATACAACTCAAACGGCTT
>JAITAW010000129.1 GCA_031283905.1 Treponema sp.
GTTCCCGATACGCTTACCATGACCATGTCGGTGGGATCCGGCGTAGAGTTTGATTTCAGGAAAGCGTGGTATGCAAGCGAGGCGCAGGTTTTTACCGGCATTTACGAAGGGCTTTTCACGTACAATCCGGCGAATATGCGGCCCGTCATGGGAGTCATATCAAAGTATGAGCTTTCCGCCGATAAAAAACAGTGGACGTTCACGATTAGGGAAAACGCCCGGTATTCAAACGGCGATCCGGTTACGGCGGAAGACTTCCGTTCCTCGTGGATTTCCTTGCTGGCAATTCCCGGCGCGCCGTATTCGTCCCTTTACGACATTATCGAAGGGGCAAAGGATTTCCGCGCCGGCAAGCTCACGGATCCCGGTCAGGTGGGCATACAGGTAAAAGAAGGAAAGCTGATCGTAACGCTTACATCGCCCGCGGCGTTTCTGCCTAGTATGCTTTGCCATCATTCCTTCGGCGTCGCGCATCCGGACACCCGCGCCATGCTGGATTCCGGTACCCTAAATCCCCGGAAGTTTATAAGCAACGGGCCTTTCACGATTACTGAAGCCGATGAACAGCATGTTACGCTTGAGAAAAACCCCCTGTACTGGGACGCCCTTAACGTCTAGTTGAAGAAAATCATCATTAAATTTATTGACGATGACGATGAAGCCACCTCGCTGTGGAATTCGGGCGAAGCCCGCTGGATTGCGGGGAACATGAACCTTGACACCCTCATGGATCGCGCAGGCATACAGCTTAACCCTATGTTCGCTACGCACTACTACTTTATCAGATCGGACTCCGCTCCGTGGAACGATTACCGGGTGCGCAGGGCGCTCACCCTTGCGCTGCCCTGGAGTGAAATCCGCGCGAATTACATACTACCCGCTGAAACGCTTGTTCTTCCGCTCCAAGGCTACCCTGGTATTGAAGGCATGGCAAAAACGGACGTAAACGAGGCGCTACGGCTTCTTGCCGAAGCCGGCTATCCAAAAGGCGCCGGCTTGCCGGAACTGGTTGTCAAAATCGGCGACTATGCGGAGGCGCAGCGGCTTGCGGAAATTATGGCTACGGCATGGTTAGAAAAGTTAGGCGTACCGGTAAAAATCAAAGCGGTCTCGCCGTATAATTACTCTGATTCCCTTAAAGAGCGCGATTACCACGTGGGGTCTATGTCGTGGATAGGAGACTTTGCCGATCCCTATACATTCCTCCTGTTGTTCAGGCAGGATTCCAATCTCAATGAAGCGGGGTACAGCGATCAGGATTATGAAGATCTGATACAGAAGTCTATGACTGAGGAAGGAGCGACTCGCATGAACACCCTTGCCCAGGCGGAAAAGTTGCTCCTTGACCGGGGGGTTGTGCTTCCCATATACCATACGCCCGCGCTTAACATTGTCGACACCGATGAAATTGCCGGCTGGTATCCCAATATGCTGGATATTCACCCGTTTAAGTACCTTGGGTTCGCCCTGTTGAAACCATTGCCCGGCGTCGCGTTTGCGCCGAAACACTAGCGTATGAAGGCGGTTTTGCCGGGTTCTTTCGACCCGCCGACACTGGGGCATGGCAACCTTATTGAGCGGGCTGCGGGCATTTTTGACGAACTGCTCGTAGTCATCGCCGAGAACAGGCAAAAGAAGAGCTTTTTTTCTACGGAAGAACGGGCGTACATGCTGGAAGAGCTTGTACGCCCGCTTCGCAATGTGGAAATCTTCGTATGGGATTTGCTCATTGCCGATTTTATGAAACAGCATAACGCGCGCCTTTTGGTACGGGGCGCGCGTGATTCCACAGACTTTGCCTACGAGTTTGAACTTTCCCTCATATACAAAGCCATAGATCCGGATATAGAAACGATCATCATTCCGGCTGATCCAAAATATTTTGCAAGCCGCTCCTCCTCAATCAAAGAACTCGCTTCATTTCACGGTGATGTTTCTTCTATGGTACCCCCTTTCGTTGCCCTCGCTTTGAAAGCAAGGTATGAAGAAAAATGATACGGCGCCCTATACCGGTGTTTGCTATAAACGGAATCACGGGTGTGCGTACTATGCGGAACCGTTAGGTATATATGAACGGGACGGCCCGCCCCCGTTACAATGGCGGTACTCTATTAACCAGCACACAACGGATAACGGACGACACGCTCGGCTGCGCCGTGTCGAAGTAAACTTATTTAAGGCGATCTTTTGCCTCGTGGGAGAGGCGCGCGCCTGCGCCCTTCTTACTATATTGAGGAACAAGCCACGCAAGGCCGAATTGCCGGTAAGGTCTGAGCCGTGAGTCATAGAACCTGCGCTGATCTTCTAACTTTGCCCAGCGTCCCAGCCGGGCCTTAACTTCCGGTAGAAACTCATCACGCCGGTATGACTCGACAAACTGCCGAACGTTAAGACCGGATTGTTCAAAGGCGGTGATAACTTTCTGACGGTTGCGGACGATCTCCCGTTCCGCTTCGGTACACTCTTCCCACGCCTTGACCGGTTTATCCGCCGTGGAACGCCCTTTATAGGCGGTTATTTCATGCGCTACTTCGGGCGTTATATCGCTCTTCAAAGCCGGTTTTAAGGGACTTTGAACGGCTTCTAAATCAAGATTAAGCGACTTTACATAGGCAATCCGTATATCCTCCGGCAGGCCGTCCAGCCGATAGCGGTATTCCTTCCCACCACGTCCGTCAAACAGGCGTTTCTCCCAGCCTTCGCGGGCGGCTTGTTTTCTAATACCACGAGTTGTTATGCCTTTTATATCAGCCAATTCCGAAGCGGATAGCCACTGCTTCATACCTTATAACTCCTGTATTTTAACGACTTGAACCAAAGAACTCGTCCCTGCCGACACCCAAAAACTCAGCCACCTTCGCCTCTATGCGCGGGTTGCGCCTGCCGGGTATCTCCCATAGGTACTCCGATACATGAGAATTCGTTCATGTATGGACTCCGCAAGCCCACGTACGGTCATTCGCTTTTCATGTAGGTGGAATAGGATGCGCGTGTGCTGTCCCCAGTTTTGTCCGGCACTCCCATATGCCTTGTTTTTTTTATCCGTTTCCTTCATAGTTATTCCGTTCCTTTTTGGGTAATTTTTCCCATTAGCATATATCTATATTACTTCGCAAATATTGTCGATAAAATCAATAATCGACCCCGCAAGGTTTTAGGCTACCTGACTCCTTACGAAGTTTTCTCGCCAAAAATTCGCACTTCAAAAAAATTCCGCGTATCAAAATGTTTTAAATAAAGTTAAGCAAGAGGATATTAAAATACTTGCTTTGATCCAAAACGCTTGTTTCGCCTATACTATGCTTGCACGTCTACTCAATACAGGTATATATTTATATAACAAATATAACCCCGATCATCTCTTGCCACAAATTGAAGGTATACCTGATCCACAATATCTTGAGATAGATATAAATAATATAAAAATTTTTTTTACAAACTTCTTTCAGGAAATCAATAATAGACTTAGATAACTATCTAAAATGAAAAGGGTTTTAAAACGCCTGCACGAAACACGGATATGCGCTTCCTCCATACCTGTTAGGCTCAATGGTTGTTTTCGCCGAAAGGCTCCGCTCGTCCGCCGAAAGCGCTCCAAGTCTCGCGTCCCGCCGTCCCGTAATACTTCCGTAGCGCCGCGTCTCGAGGAAGGACGGCGCGGCCTGAGGCGCCGCAATTTACGCTTCCGGCTGAAATCCCGTGTTCGTTTTTCGAACGGTTTTCTTAGCAAGGACGGACTAATAACTCGGTTTCGCTGGTACGGGCGAACGCCTGAGGGTCGCTGACGATGATCATCGGCTCGAAAATCAGCGGCAATTCCGCCGGCCATTCGCGGCGGTTGGACGCAAGCAAAAAGGAACGGCGAGTCTTTCCCCGTGCGGCAAACCATCCGTTTTTCACACGTTTTATCTGAATAGAACGTTGCGTCTCCGTGTTACGCCGCGTTAATTTCTAACCATGCCTGCTTGTTCCACAGCGCGGAAGTACCTCCGGCGTCTTCTGGATGCGGTATAACGTCCATGGGTAGATTTAACGCGGCGTAATGCGTCTTTTTGGTTACTTTTTCAATATTTTTCCGCGTTTCCTTGACATCCTCTGCGTTTTATTGTATTATGGCGGCAAGAGGGCTGTAATGACGGATGGAGATATATTAACCATAGAAGAAGTGGCAAAGTACTTGCGGGTTTCGGACCGCACGGTGTACGATTGGGCGCAGAAAGGCGAGATTCCGGCGGGAAAGATCGGCGCCATATGGCGATTCAAACGCATTGATATAGAGCAATGGGTCAACGAGCGGCTTTCCGCCAAGCCGCCGAATCCGGACGTCACGGTGCATGTTGAGTCCATTATTTCTCCTGACCGCATTATTTTTCTTGATTATTCAACCAAGCGCGATGCGCTTTCCGCGCTTGCGGACAACCTCGCGCTCGCCCCGCAGGTAAAAAACCGCCGTGAGCTGGCATCCGAAATACTAAAACGTGAAGCCCTTATGAGCACCGCCATAGGAAAGGGCATCGCCATTCCGCATGTACGGCTTGCCTCGGTAACGGATCTGGTGGCTTCCGTGGGCATAAGCCGCGCCGATATTATTGATTTTCAGGCATTGGATGATGAACCGGTGCGGCTCCTGTTTATGATTGCGGCGTGCCACAATCAGCACACGTACTACTTGCGAACCCTGTCTTTTTTCAGCAATCGCTTCAAAGACAAGCGCCTGCGCGACGAGCTTCTCTCCGCTGAAACAACGCGGCAGGCGTACACCCTATTGCGATCCATACCGCCGGCATAGCCGCCGCTATGCCACGCGTTACCAGTCAAACTTGAACACCGCTTTTTCCGCATAACTCCTGTCCGGACCGTAGATGCACGAGGGGAACTGGGGCTTGTTCGGCGAATCCGGAAAATGCTGGGTCTCAAGGCAGAAACCCGCGTGTTTATTGTATACGGAGCCGGTTTTTCCCGCTATGCCGCGCAGATAGTTGCCGGTGTAGAACTGGACGCCGGGCTGCGTCGTGAATACGCGCATGATTCTGCCCGATGAGCGCTCAAACACCTCGGCTGCGGGGCGTAGCTTATCCAGAGCGCCGCCGATGGCGCCGTCTACCACGTAGCAGTGATCGTAGCCTGCGGCGGGCGCCGTTTTGTCTATGTCCATGCCGATTGGTTTCCACAGCCTGAAATCAAAGGGCGTCATATCTACCTTCGCCGGTTCGCCGGCCGGGATGCCGTGTTCATCAACCGGAAGATATTCGGACGCATGGATGATCGCCTCATGGGAAAGCACATCGCCGCGTCCTTCGCCCGCAAGGTTGAAGTAGGCGTGGTTGGTGAGGTTTACTGGACACGGGGCGTCAACCGTAGCTTCGTAGATGGCCGTCAGTTCGTTTGACTTGGTGAGACCGTAGCTCACCGCGGCTTTGAGGTTCCCCGGGAACCCCTCGTCGTTATCCGGACTTTTTAACTCAAACCGGACGTACACCCCGTCCTTATCTTGGTACTGTTCCGCGCTCCAGACCTGCCTGCCGAAGTTTTTTAGCCCGCCGTGGAGGCTGTTTTCCCCATCGTTCTTGAATAGAGCGCAGGTCTTGCCGTTAATTGTGAAACGGGCGCCGCCGATGCGGTTTGCGAAACGCCCTACGGTAGCGCCGAAAAACACCGGATCAGCGGCATAACCCCCCAATGTTGAGTAGCCGAGGAGGATGTCTTCGACGCCGTTTTTTTTGGACGGCGCGGACAGGGACGTGAGCGTCGCGCCCAGCGTACTGACAGAAAGCGTAAGCTCTCCGGCCGACAGCGTATAAAGCTCGATCTTCTTTCCATTGGAAAGCGTTCCAAAAGGTTTCTTGTTGATTTTCATAGGAAAAGTATATCACATAATAGCGCGTTGTAAAGCGAAAAGCGCGATAAATTTATCCGCGCGGTCTGCTCTAATACTCCGCATCAAAGTACAAGTCCGCGCTATTCCCGGCCTCCGCTCATAATCCGTATCCATCCGCCAACATCAGAATAGATGATGAAAAAACCGCCGCGATGACGCCGAAAAGAAGCAGCAACGCATAGAGGATGATGCCTGCGATATAGCGGAATTTGCCGGAAATGGACATCAGC
>JAITAW010000196.1 GCA_031283905.1 Treponema sp.
GGGAAAGCTCATCTGGACAATGGCGCGTCCAGTAAGCGCCTGATTAAACACATTCGAACCAAGCCCGCCGAAGAATTCTTTTACAACAACAATGGCGAAGATAGCGCCTAGCGCCGTCATCCACGGCGGGGTAGCGGGCGGCAGTACCAGCGCGAGCAACAGTCCGGTAACCGCGGCCGACAGGTCTTTCACCCTGGATTCCTGTTTAATGATGAGCCTGAATACCGCTTCCGCGAGCATTGCCGAAACGACCGAAACCGCGATGTTGAGCAGCGCCGGAAGCCCGAAGATGGCGCAGCCGAAAACCGCCGCGGGAGCGAGCGCGATGATCACGTTCCGCATAAGCGTTGCGACGCTTGCCGGCGTTGCGATATGGGGGCTTGGCGAAAGCTGCAAGAGCTTTTTGCCGCCTGCAACATCGGGTTTAGTTTGAACCGCGCTTCCCTGCGCCGTTTTCTGTTCTTTAGTATCTATTTCTGCCATATATTTTTCTGTTACTCACTTTTTCGCCGGCTCCTTTCGAGCCGCGCTCTACTGAGCCGCGCGCTCAGTTTGCCGCTGTGACCTCAAGAGTTGCTTGCCGACTTTGAACCGCTGCACCAGTTTGATACGCGCAGGGCAGTTATACATACAGCCGCCGCACTCAACGCAGTCCATAAGCCCGGCGCGCACCGCTTCATCCAGATCGCCGGTGTTCAAGGCTATGTTCATTAAGACCGGCGAAAGCCCGCACGAACAGGCGCGTATACACCGGCTGCACCGGATACAGGAGCCTTCGGCATAGGCTGAGGTCTCTTCCCGCGTCATCAGGATAACGCCGGACGTGTTCTTTTGAACGGGAATATCAAGCGTAGGTACGGACGTACCCATCATGGGACCTCCGAACAGTATTTTATGCAGTGTTTCGTAATCGACATCCATAAAACACTGAGGTAAATCGGACAACATGACGCCGATGGGCGCCCTGATGTTTTTCGGCGTCTTGCAGGCGAGGCCGCTCACGGTCAAATCCCTGTCCACAAGCGGTTTTCCAAGGTCAAAGGCTTCGGCAATGGCAATGAGGGTGCCGACATTGTTCACAACGCAGCCCGCGTCCATCGGAAGCCCGCCCGAAGGAACCTCCCTGCCCGTAAGCGCGGAGATAAGCAGTTTTTCGCTCCCCTGCGGATACCGTGTGCGGCACAGGCCGATGGAAATCTTTCCCTCCAGACCCGCGCTTCGAATTTCCTGTTCAAGTACGGGAACAAGGCTCGCCTTGTTGTCTTCCATGCCGATAATCGCGTTCTGAACGCCGGTGATATGCATCACAACGGCAATGCCCCTTATAAGTTGCTTGGGCTTTTCGCTCATCAACGCCTCGTCTATGGTGAGGTACGGCTCGCATTCCGCGCCGTTGGCGATGATGGCGTCAATATGTTTGCCCGGAGGCGGGGAAAGTTTCACATGGGTTGGGAAGCCGGCGCCTCCCATGCCCACTATGCCGGCCTCGCGGACGCGGGCTATCGCCTCGTCTTTCGAGCAGGCGAATGCGTCAAGCGGCGGCATAAACGCGGTATCGGTCAAAGCGCGGTCCGCATCCGCGTCAATATATACGCATACGCCGTCTCCATTGTTGGACTGAAGATGCATCTCTATTTTCCGCACAATGCCGGCGACCGAGGCGTGTACCGGCGCTCCAAGGCTCCCCGGCTTCTCGGCATCGGCGATTTTTTGCCCTCGTTTGACCCTGTCGCCTACGGCGACTAACGCCTGATTCGGCGCTCCGAAATGCTGATTTACAGGAATAACAATCTGTTTCGGCACGGGAATCGTCTCAATAGGTTTTCCCTCGGTGGCCGTCTTCCGGGTGGGAAGGCGAAGCCCCCGTTTGAATGTTTTTATGGACATACAAATATAATAGAAAGAAATACGAAAACCGTCAAGTAAGCGGGGGCGTTGCAAAACGGCGGATTTTGAAGCGGCGCTCCGGCTTTGCGTCAAAACTTTTAAAGTGCTGCGGATATGAGTATGCTATCGACAGCGGGAGTGAGTATGAAATTCCACCCGGCAATAACGACAGGCGGTCGAGGAACTTTTTTAGCGGGGAAAAGGTGAGAAACATCGAAGTTACGCCGGAATTCGCGCAGAGACTATGTTGAATCTTGATAGAGGCAAGTCTGATTAATTACCGTAAAACGGTTTTGAGAGTGTTTTAGCGCACAAAACACTCCCGTATCCGGCCGCGTTTACGCCGTTTTACAGGCCTTTTGCCCTCTCTTTCGGCTTCATATACCCTGTAGATGCCTATGCGCGGACTTTCATATACTCGTCATCCATACCGGCAAAATCCCGCGCCAAACGGGAAGCGCGGGATTAACCGCATACTCGGCGCAGGCCTTTTTTGTAGTGTAATCGATGTCTTCGAGCATCACGCGGTGTATGTCGAAAGCAAGGCCTTTTCTTTCCCGATTTTATCGGTCATTGCCCCGGCTAACCGGTCGAGTTGTTCCGCCGCCGCGCGAGCCGCATGAAAACATTCGATTTCTTATTCAATATCGTCTATGGGACGCTTTTCAAGAGAGAGGCTTTTCCGTTTGAGAAAGAAAAGCCGTCCTCTCTCTATGCCCCCGTTTTACACCCTTGCCATGCAGTGTGATCATGACATCGCTCCATAGGCTTTGAGAAGCAGAGCCTCCGCTTCCGCGTTCCACAAACCCTGATGAGCTTGGCAGCTTGCGTGGAGTTGCGCAAACAGACCTTCACTTTGACCGAGTTTTTCAAAATCCGCTAAGGCGGTCAAAGGCAGGTTAAGGTGGGTATAGGTGAGAATCTTACCGGCCTTGAGTTCCGGCAGACGCGCAACCGCTCCGGCAACCGCGTCAAGTCCGCAGATATGCGTTACCATAACGGCGGGACGGAGTTTCTTTTCAGCGGATAAGGACAGCGCTTCCTTGAGGTCTTCGGTATTGCCGCCGGTGCTTCCTAAAATGTGCGTACCGGTGTAATGGCAATTGTACAGGTTTATCATTGCCGAAAAGTCCTTGTCCTGAGGTCCGGCAAAAAAGTTAAGGCAACCGTCAAACGCCAACAGCTTGTCGCCCAACTCGGCAAGATCTCGTATGGGCGCATAGACAAACACATCGTCATAGCCTCGCCCGCCTGTTAAGTCCATAAGAAAGGCGTACTGGTCGGCATGGATGCGAGGGTTTACATAGCGCAATTCGACGCCCTGTTTTTTCGCCAGTTCCGGACTGATAAGCTGTTCAGCCCGGTGCAACCTTCCTTCGTCCACATCGGTAACGATGATTTTCGCCGGGCGGCTGCCGCCGTACAGGGGGTACTCAACCGCGCCCAGTCCCATAGGACCCGCGCCGCCGAGGATCAGCACATTGCCTCCCGGCTTGATGTCCATAGCGTGGTTGTAATTTTGTTTATTGGTGTGGTACATCGTATGGTAGCCGCCGATGATGCAGCTGACCGGTTCGGCAAGCGATGCGTAAAAATAGGCGTCCCCGTCGTAGTGAAGCAGACAGCCCAGTTCCATAACCTCATGCGGCAGGATGCAGTAGGTGGCGTCGCCGCCGAAAAACTCGTAGGAATAGCCGGGGGAGGCGAGGCTGCCCTTGTAGTTCAGCGCCGGCTGTTGGGCGAATTTTTCGCCGGCTTTGAATTCGCGCCGCCATTGAGCGCCGACTTTGACAATATCGCCGGCAAACTCATGCCCAATGATGATGGGATTGGTATCCACGTTTTGAGGGCAGCGTTTGTGGTTCTTCCCCTGCTTCAACAGTTTGTAGGTGGACATGCAGATACTGTCGCTCACCACCTTGACGAGAATCTCATCGTCCTTTATGTCCGGAAGCTCAAATTCTTCCAGTCTCAGATCATCGGCGCCATAAAGCCGCACCGCTTTTGTTTTCTGTCCCATATAATCTCCTTGTATGTGTGGACACTATGTGTCCTTAAGACCCTGTGGGTCCTTAAGCGACTTTTTCTATCCGTGTTTTTTGTAAAAGCTCATCTACGAGCGTACGATCAGGCGGGTTGGTTCCCGCCGTAGCGCAGGCTCCGGCCGAGGCCGCTATTGCCAGAGCAAAGCGATCTTCTTCAGGCAGGCCGTGTTCAAAGCCGTATACCAACGCGCCAATCATGCTGTCTCCAGCGCCGACTGTAGAGCGCAACTCTACCGGAATCGCCGCAGCCCGCCGGACGCCGTTTTTGCTCGCAAAGATCGCGCCTTCGCCGCCCAGAGAAAGAGCGACCAGCTTAACGCCTTTGTCAATCAAAGAGCGGCAAAGTTCCGCAAGCCGCGCCTCTGCCATCCGCTCATCGTCCGGTATGCCGAAATATTGCAACAGTTCGAAGCGGTTTGGCTTGATGTAATCGGGGATCAAATCCGGTTCCAACTGGAGCGCCTGTTTAAGAGCTTCGCCGTCCGCGTCAAGAAACACCGCCGCGCCGGCGCGGCGCAACAGGGCGCAAAGGTGTTTGTAGGTGTCAGCGCCGAGTCCGGCGGGGAGGCTGCCTGAAAGTACAATGGCATTTCCCGGCGCGCCGTATCCCAAAAGCTTGTTTTCCATTTCGCGCCACTCTTCCGGTTTTATCGCCGGTCCCGGCTCGTTTAGTTCGGTCAACGCGCCCTCGTTGTCCACCACTTTCAAATTGGTCCTAGTAACTGCGGCGATGCGGACAAAATCGGCTTTGAGTCCCTTTTGGGTAATGAGGGACAAAAATTCTTCCCCCGCGCCGCCGCCGGCGAAGCCAACGGCAAGGGATCCGCCCCCCAAGGCGCGGATCATGGCGGAAACATTGACCCCTTTTCCGCCGGCGTCCACTTGAACATCCCGCAAACGGTTAAGCGCCTTGGCCCGCATCACATCCACGCGGGCGGTCTTATCCAACGCGGGATTCAGCGTTACGGTGATTATCATGCCTTTTCTCCAATTAACATCCGGTACACATCCTCAACATCGGCGTTCTTGACGAGTTTTATCGTACCCTCCCCAGTTTCAAGATTGTCTACGATATTTCCCATGATGTCCAGGTGTTCATCGCCTTTCGCGGCAATGCCGATCACCAGGTACACAGGCTTTCCGTGCCAATCTATGCCTTCGGGATAGGCCAGCGCCACAATGCCGGTTGTGATGATATCTTTTTTGTAGGCATCCGCCCCGTGGGGAATGGCGATAAAATTGCCAATTCCTGTACTAAAGGAATTGTCCCGTTCGATCATGCCTTCGATATAGTTTTCATTGGCATAACCTGAATCAACCAGCATACGTCCGCACCGGCGTATGACATCTTCGCGTTCCGCCGCGGGCTGGTTCAAAATAATGTTTTCTTTCTTAAGCATGGATATTTCCGCCATATTAGCGCTCCTTCTTTATGGTAATGTCTCGCCGCTGCACAGGGCGAGGATTTCTGAGATTTCTCTTTCAAGAAAAGCTTGTACAATGCTCCGGTCTCCGGCGCGGACCGCCTCAAGAAAAAGAGGCAGATCAATCAAGGCGCTGGAAATACCTCCCATTAATTCGGTCACTTCATGGGGAGACGTTTCGGGCAGCAACATAAGCACACAGCTTTTTGTATTTTTAAAATACGTTTGGGTAAAGACCCCTCCTTCGGGAACAATGAGCGCAAACACCGGCGCCGCGCTGTAGGCGGTGCGGATATGCAACAAGACTATTCCCAATTCGCCGACAACCTGAGTGACAACTGCTTCCCTGTCCATAAGCGCATGACGGACAGCCTCCGGGTTTTCGGGCGCAAAGCGCTCTGCGGCGAAGCGGACAAGCTCTTCAAAAGAGCAGTCCGCTTTGATAGGTTCAACGGCAAAATTATCAAGCAAAAGCCTTGACTGCATGAAAATTCCAATAAGACCGTCAAGTTTTTTCTCCAGAGAAACCGAATGCGCCGGCAGCTCCGCGTCCCGTTTGGTAAAGGCGTAGGCGTCAATAGCCGCCTGAATTTTCTGATAATCTTCCGTCCCAAGCAACGTGTTTACCAGAACAAACGGCTTATCCGTTTTCGTCAAAGGGATGGTGGAAATAAGGAAATCAACATCAGTCCATGAAGCCGTATCATCATAGCCGGACACTTCGACTTCCAGTTCTCCCTTGAACCGCTTGCGCACCTGATACGCCAGCATATAGGATGTGCCGATGCCGGATACACAAACAATACCGGTTCGAAGAACTCGCCGTCTGATATTCCGCTCGCCCAAAACGGCGAGGGCGGCCAGAAAATGTATCAGGATGAACGAGATTTCATTTGACGGAACAGGAAGCCCAAGATGCTCCTCAAGAACCTTCACCGCCCTGCGTGTCTTTTTATATTCTTTAGGATAATTCTTTATGAGATCCTCTTCAAGAGGGTTTGGAAGCGCTATGCCTCCCCGCAACCTGGGCAACGCGGATTCCAAATGCAACGACAACAGCCGCGTCAACTGCTCATTGGTTTTCAGAATCGCGGCTATCGGGGGATCAAAGCGCTCTATCATCCGCATCGTAAGACTTTGAATGCGCGTCTGTCTATCCGCTTGCCCCGGTTCAAGCGGGCCGTCCTGTTTTGATCTGCACGCCTGAATCCACTCTGCCAGCGCCCGTTGTTCCGTCTCAGGCATTTTTAGGGAGAACCGGTTGTTCGTTTCCGTAGCAAGTTCTTCGGCAAGGGCGTTTTGAAAGGCGCCCATCGAACCTTGCCCGCTAACGCGGCCTCTTGTGACGATCCTGCCTTTTCGCAAGCGGTCAACCATCACCATAAGGTAGACGGCGATTAGCGAAAAGGATTCTGAGGTCATCCAGTCAATCATATCTTTCTTTCTGCGCAAGATTTCCCGTACGCCGGTCTCAATGTCCTCGCCGGGAAAGCCGAAAGACGCGGTATAGTACCTGCCGCCCGAATCCCCATCGGTCATAAAGCGACTCACCAGAGCGGCGCGTAGAGCTTCCTCTGTTCCAAGGCATTGGACGCCGATGCCGCTCTTGCGGGTAACGCCGACGCCCCGGTCTGAAAGCCAAGTCTCCAGCTCGTCAAGATCGTTACTTACCGTAGATTCGCTTACGTTGAGAACGCTTGCATAGTAAAACAATTTTTGTACTTCGCCGGCGTTGGCGATGAGTGCAACCAACAGGCGGAGTAACCGTTCCCGTTTTGAAATAGAATGGGGGGGGGGGGGGGTAAGACCATCAAGCATTTTCCGGCGGGTTTCGCCGTCGCCTGAAAGCATGAGTCCTTTGCCGGGAACGGAAACAATCGATGTATGAAAGGCGGCCAGCGCATCATCCGCGTTTTCCAGCTCCCGAAACACGGTTCGGCGGCTTGTGTTTAGCGCCGCCGACAAAGCGTCGATCTTCACCGGCTCACCGGAACGCGCCAACACCTCAAGCAACCGCAACAGTCTGGGAGAAAGGTTCCGCGCATTAGTGGCCGCCGCCGACATTTCTTCCATAAAAGCCGTTAAAGATTTGCCGTTAGAAAATCCCGCGCCGCTTCAATAGCCTCGGTCTCGTCTTCGCCTTCCGCATGCACCGTGAA
>JAITAW010000095.1 GCA_031283905.1 Treponema sp.
TTTTTTTTTTTTTTTTTACTGGTTGGGGGGGGGGGGGGGGGGGCCTATAAACATACATCGCTCCTTCTGGATTAAAGATACCTATTCTAAAACAAACAGGTTGTTCTTATTTGAACACATTCATAATTTTTTGTCAAGCGTGGGTTTGGGCGCACGCGCCGACTCACAAGGCGGCGTCTTGAGCTTCAATGGGGGCATCGCGGGGGTTTCAAACCCCCCGCAGGAGAGGGGGTAGCGGAAAGCCGTAGGCTTTGAAACGAAGGGAAGACTTCCCGCTCCTACATATGGGGGCTTTCGAGCGTTTTGCGCAACTCCGCGATTTGCCGCCGCACCTCATCCGGAGCGGTCCCGCCAAGCGTTTTTCGGGCACGGACGCAGGCAAGGGGCGTGAGCGCGCCGTATACATCGGCGTCAAAAAGCGGCGAGCGTTCCTGCAGTTGTTCAAGCGTACGATCCGCGATGCGGCGCTGCCCCGCGTCAATGCAGTCGCGCACCACCAGCGCGGCGGCTTCATGCGCCTTTCTGAACGGCAGCCCCTTGCGTACCAAATAGTCCGCAGCATCGGTTGCTTCCAAAAAACCGCCGCAACACGCGCCCGCCATGCGTTCCGTGTTGAAAACCGCCGAGCCGGTCATGCCCCGGAACATGCGCAGACACAACGCAACCGTGTCAAGGCTGTCGAACAGCGCCTCCTTGTCTTCCTGTAAGTCCTTGTTATAGGCGTAGGGCAGACCTTTTACCAGCGTGAACAGCGCAACGAGGCTGCCCGCGGTCCGCCCCGCCTTGCCCCGGATAAGCTCCGCAAAATCGGGGTTTTTCTTTTGAGGCATGATCGAGGAACCGGTGCTCCACTTTTCGGAGAGATCGATGAATTTAAACTCCTCGCTTGCCCAGATTACAATATCCTCGCAAAAACGCGACAAATGCGTCTGGGTGATGGCCGCGGCGGACGCCAACTCAAGGACAAAATCCCTGTCCGCAACCGAGTCTATGGCATTGAGAGTCGGGCGTTTGAAGCCGAGATTCTTCGCGGTTGCTACGCGATCCAACGGCAGGCCGGATCCCGCAAGCGCGCCCGCCCCAAGAGGGCATTCGTCAAGCCGGTTGAGCGCGTCAAAGAAGCGCTCCCTGTCCCGTTTCAGCCCGCACGCCCACGCCGCAAGATGGCAACCCAGCGTAACCGGCTGCGCCCGCTGGAGGTGGGTGTACCCCGGCATAACGGCTTCGGCGTATTGCTCCGCTTTGTCAAGCAGTACGGCGATGGTTTCCCGTATCTCATCGCACAGCGCCGGAACCGTCCGTTTGAGATAGAGCCTGAAATCAACGGCGACCTGATCATTGCGGCTTCGTCCCGCATGAACAGCGCGTCCCGCATCGCCCAAGCGCCTCGTGAGTTCGCCTTCAATAAAGGAATGAATATCTTCGGCGGACGGGTCTATGCGGAGCGAACCGTTTTCGAGTTCTTCGGCAATGGCAAGCAGTTCTTTATCCAGCGCCGCTGCGGTTTCAGGCGGAATAAGCCCCTGTTTTTCAAGCATGGCCGCATGTACGCGGCTGCCCCGTATGTCGTCTTGGGCAAGCCGCTTGTCTACAGTAATGGAGGACTGAAAGGCAAACGCCTGTGTTTCAGGCTTCTCCGCAAACCGTCCGGCCCAGAGCGCTTGCGCGGTTGTTTCACTCATATCAAAAATCGGGATACTCCACCCCTTCCACCCACATGCCTTCCCGAATCTCCCCTTTGACGCTGGGCAAGGTGAGAACCAAACCGGGAAACACCAAATCCGGCTTATCCGGACGCGGCAGCACAGACTTGTTGGCTTCATAGATAACCGTCCATTGAAACGGATCGTTGTACGCCCACGGCATCGCGGCAATATTCCACAGACAATCTTTGACGGACTTCCATTCGCGCACTGTGTAGAAACCCGGAAGCACCGGCGCTTCTTCAAACGCGGAAAGCAGATTAAGGGTCTGCTGAACGGCGGCTATCGCCGCGTTCCAGCGTTCCGCCGTATACTCGCCGCCCGCCTCCTCCCAATAGGCTTGGGCTTGGCGGTACTCATCGGGATACCGTACCGCCGCATGGATGGATTCGGCCCATTTCAGTTTTGCCTCCGCGTTTATCATGGTATGCTTCGCCACGTATTCCTCGGACATTCCGGCGTATGTTAAGGCTTCCCGGGCGTATTCGGCGGACGCATCGTAATCACCCTCGTCATACATCTCTTGAGCGAGTTTGTTGAGCCGTACGCTTTCAAGATAATACCGGTTGTTCCTGAGATCAGGGGGTACCGTAAACGTGAAAGGCGTAGATTCGCCGCCCGTTGCCGCAGATGCCGCAACAACGGAAGGAGCCGCCTCTACCGGAGCAACGGCAGAGGACGATCCATCAGGCACCGGTCGCGCAGAAAGCGGCACAACGCACACAAAGGCAACCGGTATCGCAAAAAAGAGTTTTTTCATTCTTGACCCCCTCCCAAAATTCGAACGGAATCCCGCGCCAAGTCATCGCTTTCCTCGGCTTTTTCCGCAGCGGCTTTAATTGCGGCGTCAGCGGCGGCGCGTTTTTCTATCGCCGCGTCACGCGCCGCGATGAAAAGCTCCGTACTCCTCGCATATCCCTCAGCCGCCTCCGCGAACGATCCCGCCTTATACGAGGAGGCGGACCGGTTATACAAGGCGTCCGCCGTATTATAGTCGCTACGCGCCGCTACATTGGCTTTTACCCCAAGGGCTTCCTGTCGCGCGCCGTCAGCCAAGGCGCGGCTTTCGTCAGCGCGGCTTCTCAACACGGCCGTATAAATCGCCTTATATTTGTCCCCGGCGGCTTTGTACCTCGCGGACGCCTCCCGCGCCTGCCTCCGCGTATCATGCGGCAACGACTCGGCTTCGCCGTACGTCTCTTCGGCGCCGCTCCAATCATCGGGGCAAGCCGCATCGCCGCCGGCTGCGCGAGCTTGTTCCCGCGCAGCGTCCGCGCCGGCTTTTGCGGCGGCAAGCGCTTCAAGCGCCGTCTGATCCGGCGCAAGATCCGCTTCGTCAACAGGCTGCCGCGGTCCGGAGACGGAAGACTCCGGATCCATCTCCGGTTTCGGATCTTCAACAACAGACTGCTCCTGCGACTCCTGTACGTCCGGCTCCGGCGCGGAAACCGGATCCGGCTTGCCCGCGCACGATATGGCAGCCGCTGTTATGGCGGCCATCAACAAAATCTGAAATGTCTTTTTCATACCAACCTCACTTGTTTATCATGGAAAGGGCGTTTGAAATGCTGTAGCAATAGTCGCCGACTTTTTCAATACGCCGTACCAAGTCAATGAAAAGCAACTCGGTCTTAACGTTTTCACCAGCTTCAATCCGTTTGCGCCCCAACTTCCGCAACTTGCTCTGCATCTTGTTGATCTGGCTTTCCAATTCTTCACTCTCCCGTTTCACCTCGTCAGCAGGATTTTCCCATTGTTTTTCAACAAGGTTGAGAAATTGTTCCACCATGCCGGAGTATTCAGTCAGCGCCTCGGTCTCCTTGCGCTTGAAGACGAGGTCTTTCTTGACGCTCCGTTCCAGAAGCAGGCTTGCACCGTAACAATCGTCCGTCATTTCCTCAAGGCTTGCCGTTATCCTCAACAAGACCGAGAGCTTCTTTTCGGAGTACTGGCTAAGCTGCTGTCTGGTACACTCAATCAGGAAATGCGTAAGCTCCTCACGCATTTCATCCGCGTACCGCTCCTGCTCCGCCAAATCTTTTACCAGCGCAGTTACTTTTTGTTCTTTATCGGTTTCCTTCGCGTCTATATGAAATGCGCGAAGGGCGTCTCCGATTTTCGCGTACATTGACGCGGAAAGAACGGCCATATCCCGTATCTCTTTTTCAGCCCGGAATATATTCAATTCGGCCGTATCCTGAATTAAACCCGATTTGTACTCCAGCCTGTAATGTCCAAGCTCCTTCGGCTCGTCCTTCTCTTTGATAATCAGCGAGACAAGGCGGGCGAACGGGTCGACAAAAGGCAAAAATACCAACGTGTTGATCATATTGAAGATCGTATGGAGCATGGCGAGATGCACGGTAAGCGCGGTCCCGGACGGGGCGCCCGGCGTAATGAGGTCAACCATCGCGAGCAACGGATGAAAGAAAACAAGCGCCCATACGGTTCCAAACACATTGAAAAGAATATGCACCAGAGCGGCCCGTTTTGCCGAAGTCTTGGCGCCGATTGCCGCAAGAGCGGCGTCAACGGTGGTACCGATGTTGGCGCCAAGGATCATGCCGGCGGCAACGTCATAGGAGATTAAACCTTGAAATCCCATTGTTATAATTATCGCCGTCGCGGCGCTGGAAGAATGGATAAGCAGAGTAACGCCCATTCCTATACCGACCGCAAGCAGAATCGACAGGAATCCGTAGTTTGCGAAGGAGGCTATTATTTCAAGCTGTTCGACCGAAAATTTCGGCATCGCTTTGGTAAGGAAGTCAAGCCCCATGAAAAGCAAGCCGAAACCCAGCAACACCGTTCCCAAGTCCTTGCGCTTCCATTTGATCATGGTCATTATGAATCCGATGCCGACCGCAGGCAGGGCGAAAGCTGAAATATTGAAGGAAAAGCCGACGAGCGACACGATCCACGCGGTTACGGTCGTTCCGATGTTCGCTCCCATGATCACGCCGACAGCCTGTTTCAAGGTGAGCATCCCCGCGTTCACAAACGACACCACCATCACCGTAGTCGCCGAAGAGGACTGGATAATCGCCGTTACCGCGAAACCGGTCAGTACGCCCGTAACACGGGTGCCGGTCATAAAACTCAGCGTCCGCTGAAAGCGCTCGCCCGCGGTCTGCTGGATGCCGTCGCTCATCACCTTCATCCCATAAAGGAAAAGCCCGAGACTGCCTACAATATTGAAAATCATGCTTATGTATTGCATACGCCACCTTTTTGTACTCCGCCGTCTTTCGCCGTGAAAAGCCACGAGATCACAACAGCGCATATCAGCAACGCGAGCGTTCCCGCCAAAACCGCCCAACGTACCAGCATTATCTGGGAGAAGAACGCCCAGTACACCGTAACGGCGAGAGGAGCAATCACTACTATGCCCGTACATGAACATACGGCGATTACAAGCGTTTTTTTTCTGAGATAGAGGCATATGAAAAAAGAAACGCAGACCACGATACACGTCCACAGCACAGGAATCAGCAACAGCTTCGCCGGATCGTTTTCCACGCCCCATTGAACGGCTCGCAGAATACCCGAAGGCACAAGCCAGAGCAGGGAGAAGCTCCCGAAACCGGTTGGATCTTTTGCAATGCGGAACAAGAGAAAAAGCGCATAGACGAACAGAGGCGACAACGCGGGAACCGCCACCAAGTCAACAAACACGCCGATCCACCGCTCCTTTCCGAACGTGCCGCCGGCAATGAAGTTGCCGAAAAAAAACTGCGTTATGGCGGCGACGCTTCCCAGAATAACCGCCAGAATAACCGTACAGGCATCGCTCGCTTCAACATTGTACGGAACAAGGGCGGACCAGAAAAGAAAAAACAAAGAAATCCACAAAAGACAAAAAACGCTCATCCCCAGAGGATCTCCAGGGCGACGCCCTCCCGGACGGAGAGCAAGGTTCCTAGGGGGACGCTGAAAGAAAGCGGAGCGCCCTGCCTGACTTCGGCATCCGGTATGATAAGCGGTTTGCCGTCAGCGTCAAGTACGGATAGTAAGCCTTCCGAGGGGACGGATACGGTTACGACACACGCATATCCGCTGGACGCCGCCGCGAAAAGCGCAAGCAGGTCAGGATCAACGCCGCTGTTTTTTGGGGCGAGTACAAGGGACAGCCTGTTTTTCCCGTTTCTGGCGGCGAAGTCCGCCCGGCCGCCCGTTGCATCAAGAAATCCAAGCAACGAGTCAATGGCGTCAAATTTGAGTTTCACCGTATTGACAACCGCCGCAGACGCGGACTGCGCCGCGTTTGTTTTCGAGGCAAAGGAAACCAGTTCAACACCGTCAAGCCGATCAACAGCGCGCCTGAAATCAGCCTCTCCCACCGGAACCGTAAGCCACCGCTCATTGCCGTCCAATTTTCCCAAATTATCAAGCGACCGGGAAACACGGTACTCTACCGTTATGGTACCGGAGCCATTGGCTTGTATGACGACATCGGCGCGGATGCCCACACAGGAAACCATGAAAACGCACGCCGCCAACGCAGCCGCCATCGTTCCGTTCTTCTTTAAGAACACATGCGGCTGAATTTTCAGCAATTCTAAAACAGGTAAAAAAAGCAATCTTCCTCCGAATGTATAGCCTGAATATGGACGGGAGTTTCGTTTCTTATCATTGCGGATGTAATTGCGCATGGCGCCGGAACGATGGCGAGAATGAGGTGACCCTTCTGGATTATCCGTATCAACGCCGAATCTGCTGTTTGGAAGGGCTTCCCGACCGCCCCCTTCACCTTCAATAGCTTCTTCTTTAGCCACTATGACTCCTCTTTATCTATGCTACTTGTTCGTTCCGGTCATGTCAACCTCAGAACGCCGGGGACTATACGCCGCAGTGGGACAGGCTGAACGGCATACGCCTCTGTTCCCCTGCGATTTTCCCGGCAGGTAACGGCGCAGGGTGCCGATGAGTTCGTTGAAGTCTATGGGCTTCCCAAGATGATCGTTCATGCCGGCGCCCAGGCACCGTTCAATGTCTTCTTTGAATACATTGGCCGTCATGGCGATGATGGGGATTGTTTTAGCTTTTTCTACGTCAACAGCTCTGATGAGGCGGGTTGATTCATAGCCTCCCATCTCGGGCATTTGTATATCCATCAGGATAAGATCGTAATTTTCCGGCGCGGCGGAAAATTTTTCAAAAGCATCCCGTCCGTTTTCAGCTTGGTCTATAAGGACGCCGGTGGATTCCAAGGCGGAAAGTACAATCTCGCGGTTTATTTCTATGTCTTCGGCAAGGAGTATCGTATAGCCCGCAAGACAGCCGGCTATGTCTTGGGGTGTCCGCATATTTATGGACGTTTCGGTTTCAGCGCTTTCATTTGTCCCCTTGCCCGCATGGATGTCGAAAATAAAGGACGAACCCTGTCCCAATTGCGAGTTTACCCATATCTTGCCGTTCATAAGCTCTACAATGCGTTTTGAAATTACCAGCCCCAAGCCGGTGCCGCCGTATTTCCGGGAGATGCTGTTGTCCGCCTGTTCAAACGAATGAAAAAGTTTTATCTCCTGTTCAGGGGATATTCCTATGCCCGTATCGGCAACGCTAATCTCTATGACGCAATCGCCGGCGCTTTCCTCAAGCAGTTTCGCGCTGAGGGTAACGCTCCCTCCTTCGGGCGTAAATTTCACCGCGTTGGAGAGGAGGTTTGTGATCACCTGGGCAAGTCGCTGTTCATCGGAAACGATAACGGGCGGAACAGCCGGATCGAGGGCAACGGCAAAGGACAGCTTTTTTTCTTCTATCTTGAAACTCAATACGTCGACAACCTTGTTAAGCATGGCGGTAAAATTGAACGTTGTTATCGAAAGCTCAAACTTGTCGGCCTCAATCTTGGACATATCAAGAATATCGTTGATAACGTTGAGGAGATGGGTGGAGGCGCCATTGATTCTGCTCAAACAGTAGTCTTTTTTCTCAATGCTCTGATCGGCGCTACCTATATTCGCCATCCCGATGATAGCGTTGAGGGGCGTACGTATCTCGTGGCTCATGTTGGCAAGGAAATTTGACTTGGCTTTGCTGGCTTCTTCGGCCCGTTTAATGGTGTTTTGGATTGCCGTGGTATCGTGGAGGATCAGAATAGAACCATCCATTTTGCCGGAATCGTTGAACATGGGGGTAAAAAGCACTTCGTAATCCCGTTCCTCGCCTTTGCCGCTCAGGTTGAATTTTTCTTCGAGTATCCGCGATTCCCCGGTACGGACGGAATTTTTGAATATTGAGACCAGTTCATCGAGTTTTTCTTTTGAGACAAAACGTCCGAAAACCTCCCTGAAATGGCGGCCGACCACCAGTCCCGCGTGCTTAATGCCGGTAACCTGGAGAAAAAGATCGGCGCAGTAGAGGATGCAGGTATTTTCGTCAAAAACGATGAGGATGTCCGGGGTATACTGGAGGATAAGGCTCATGGTGTGATCCTGCCTGATCCGTTCATTTCTAAGAATAGAGTTTACATTCTCCCGAGCAAGAGAAGCGACCTTGATCCGTTCCAGGGTATCCCGCGCAAAATCCAATTGACGGGCAAGGCGTTTCACCTCTTTGCGCAGGTACACGATTTCTTCCGCCCCGGAATCGAATTTCTTTTCTTCCATTGCCATTATCGTTCCTTATAGAAGACAGGCAATGAAAGTACAGTTATGAAAGCGGTTCACGAGGTCTCCTTTTTCAGTATACACCGGACAGATTTCACCGCCCACGTAACCGAAGATATAGCCCGGAGAATCCGTCAGGGTATTCCGTATTGTATCCATTTCATCGGTGGTATTGGCCTCCAGCGCAAAGTAACGGGTCAGACAGGAAAACATGATGAGGCAGGAACCGCCATTGTTCTTTTTTTTAGAAATTTGTTCTAAGCTCTCACTGGTGGTTCGTATTACATCGGAGTAGTCTATGCCGCCCACCGCCAGAGTTACGTTTTCCGGAATATAGCCGCCGCAGGCCGCGTAACCTTCTTTGGAGATAAGGTAAATGGAACGGCCAACAGGTTTTGTACCGTCATTGTAGTCGATTACAAAGGGGAAGAACGATACCGCTTTCTGGATGCCTATGCTCTGAAGGTAATCAAGGACCGGCATATTGTTCACTTCCATAAGGATGTTGTCTTTTGATTTGGTGACAACCCCCCGCTGTTTTTGTATCTTGTCTTCAGCGAAGGAGGTTACGAAAAAAGAAGGATGCAGATCGCCGTAGAGGAGGGCGAATACCAGCGTGTTTTTATAAGCCTCCCCGTTATAGATACTCCGGTTAAGGCTGAAGTCCACCGATGAATCTATGGCAAGGGAACCGAAAACAGGGATGCCCCCGGAGGCTTTGTCAAGGCTTACGGCGATGATTTCACCGCCCAGTTCATTTATGTAGGGTACAAAAGTGAGTATCATGACCGGCTGGCCGGAATGCTTCGCGCAACTTTCCCGGTAGGCGTTACAGACGGGACCGTCTATTTCTTTGCCAACGAGTTCCGCCGTACCGGTGATAAAATCCGTGTCATCGCCGGTAAGAACCAGAAGCCCCAGCGCCATTTCGCCTACCGCGCCGGGAACAACCATCCCTGCGGTAGTCATGCCGATTACGTCAAAAGGCAAAGCGGCGCAGATCGTCCGGACGGCGCCGGAATCAATAAAATCGGTGTAGCAGGTAAGGATACCCAGGGAATTTTTGTGCAACCTTGTAATATCAATCTGTTCCAGGATTTCCGCCGCCGCCGCATCAGGATCGTCAATTTCAAATGTAAAAGCCGTCATTGTTTTCATCATAATAGTCCTCTTTTTTTGAAGGTCATCTCAAAACCTACGCCCTTTATGGTGAAAGAATAGAATTCTTCCGAATGTATAGTCATATTGTGAGAATACGGACGGGAATTTCACTCTCTATCATTTCAGTAGATCGACCTCGGTCGTGGAAAGATGAAAGTATTTTTGCAACTTCGCCTTCACCGATTGTACGATGCGATGCTTCTCTTTGACAGAGTCAATATCGGAAATTTCAAAAATCACTTGTAGCATCGAGACGATCATACGGGGAGTATAGCATACATAAAAGAAAGGCGCAAGGCGGAAAAGCACGCCGGAAAGCCGGAATCAGGCAAGCCGGCTCAGGCGGCTTTCGCCGCATACACATGCGATCCGATACGCCATGAGGCTTTAACCTCTCTTGTCTATTTCATCTCTTTTCATTACCATGGTCGTATGAATTTAAGAACGGCGAAACTCGTGTTAGAAGACGGGGCGGAATTCTCAGGCTGGTCATTCGGTAGGGCGCGTTCTCAGTCCGGAGAAGTGGTGTTTACCACCGGAATGACCGGCTACCCCCAGTCCCTGACAGACCCCAGCT
>JAITAW010000240.1 GCA_031283905.1 Treponema sp.
ACCTCGTCCAAACTGCTCACGCGGATGATCGAGACGCTTACGTTCAAGGAAGGGGATTTAAGCAAGACGCTGCACATTGCGCTGTGCTGGGAGAACGAGAAGGGCGAACTCGGCCCCCCATCGCCGGTTCAGCGGATAGTGATCGGGTGAGGGTGAAGGATTAAGAATGGGGATGGCGGCGCGGAAGCGCGCGCAGTCTTCAGGCTCCATTCATAATTTTTAATTCTTAATTAACTGGAGGTATATATGGGCTAGAAAACAGACAGGACAAAAGGAAAGGTAAGAGGGATATGCGGTACGCGCATGAGCAGCGTACAAGTTAAGGAATTCGTAAAAAGAGTTATGAGCCACTTTTACGGCAAATTCAAACATAACTTAAACTTTGTTTGCCAAAGTAAGGAGTAAAAAATGGCAAAGAAAAAATTGTTCTTGGGAATGGCGGCGATGACGCTTGTCTTCGGGTTTGTAACAGTCGGCTGCGTTTCTTCGGGAAAGACGTATGTGTATGACAAAACGGTGCCGGAAGAAAATCTTAGTGAGCTGTACATAGCAGGCAGCTTTTACTTCGGTATGGAACCGCAAAAGTTTTTAAATTTCAGAGGGACGTTTGCCGGACAGAGGGTGGACTGGAAAGAAGACGATATCATTAAGATACCTGCCGGTGAACATACCCTGGCTTTTGGGTATAGCGGCGGGGGATTCGATCAAAGTAGGGGAAGATCGGTTACTATTATTTCAGATAGTAATTTAAAGCTTACCTATGATTTTAAGCCTGGTCGTAAATATGCTCTTACAGGATACGCGGGGGCCGGCGATAAAAACATCTCTGCGGAAATCATCCCCCGCGGGTTTCTCCGCGGGTTTACACCTCCTTCGGAAATAACGAAATTTGAAGGCAAATGGAAAGGGCTTGGCGGCGATAATGATTATTTCGTGTTCACAGGAAGGGAGTTTGAAGCCGGTGGGCTTGCCAAAGGTTTTTTCGATTTTACAGATACCGCGTTGATACTTGATAGAAAATGGGAGCGGACGGCTCCCGGCGCCGACTGGAAGGAACCGCCTGAAACAATAAAAGCGGGCTTTGTAAAGTACCCGAATAACACGACTTTAGTTTTCCCTTATCAATTTGATGTTGATGGCAATTTAGTGGTGAAACTCCAGACTTATCGAAAAGTCAACGAATGATTCTCGTCCGGGTAAAACCGGAAACACCACGGTGAAAGAAGTAAGAGGCGTGTATGGTGCGGATGATAACCCGAAGACGGGATAACATGGGGAAAAAGATATGGTTCTCACGGACCATATCGCAAACAACACCGCATCGGAATACCCGGATACCAATTTTACGTTTGACTAAGCGCCCGCACTAAGCGGATGTTGCAAGCGGGGAACGCGGGACATACCGCCCGTGTCCCCCGCTTGTTTGAAAGGCCGCAGGTACAGCCCCCGTTGCGATAATCGCAACGGGGGCTTTTTTATGCGCGGAGGGATGGCGGCGCTACCGCTCCCGGCCGTTTCACGGCGGCTCATGCCGTTAATCGGTTCCGCAACGGCGGTTGAATTTTTTCCGATGTAATGCGGGTTTCATACCTTGATTTCCACAAAAACGATTTTTGCGACGCATTTCATCGCGGCGTTCAGAAACGCTTGCTAATTATTATCAGATTGATGGTACATACCCCGGCGTCTTTTATAGATACAACGGCATATTTTGATGACGTGAGCGAAACGGTTCTCTTATCAAGAGAGCCGTTTCTCAAAAACTGAAGTTTTGGGAAAGCCTCAATGATCTGTTTCTACTATGTTTTGAATGTAGCGCCGCGAGACCTTTGCCCTAGCAGCCTGTCGCGAAGGTAAACAATCGACTGCAAGGCGATTGTTTGGGGTTTTATGTGCGAAGCGCGGCAAACTGCTGGGGCGTGTTCACACTAAAGGAAGGATTTGTTTTTTATCCGGGACGGAAAGGGCCGCGCCGTTTTCTATAAAACCCAACTGGAAAAACAGGCGGGCTTCTTCTTTTTCGATAGTCTGGTTTGTGTAATACTCCCCTTCCAGGAAAGAGCCATCGCCACGCCTGCCCAGGATGCTGTATTCGGTCCGGGGCCAGGTTACGGAACGGCAAATGCCGTGTTTTTCTCATTCGGCATCTCCCGGCGCATGGCCTTCCTGCCGCAATGTTTTTGCTTCCTGTTCGGAAACTTCGTTGTTGGTAACCAGAATACATTGCCGGTTGCCGCCGGCTTCCGCGTTTAAGAGATTTACCGCAGGGAGCGTTGTGCCACTTCCGGCGAAGAAGTCTACGATAAGGGCACTTCTTTTGCCTGACACGGTAAAAAATAATGTTTCATATACAGCGTATAATGATTTTGGATAAGAAAATCCACTTCCAATTATCTGTTTCAACATATCTGTCCCATGTACTTCCGCATTAGAAAGTGGATCTGTCCACATAGTTTTAGGAGGTTCGCTTTCACGGCGTAGTATTATTTCTATACGGTTTCCCTGAATATACCATTGTCCGGGGTTTTTGTTTTTCTACTATGTTTTCTTGTAAAAAAGCAGCTTCTTTCCCAAAATTCGCACATTTTACCTATTTGTGATGTCGTCTAACTCTCTTACATTCTCTACATAAACTTTTTATGGAAAAGTCGTAGCATACAAGAACGGTGATCATGTTATGGATTTTTTCGCCAGTTTTATAAGGGTTATCAAACAGCCTCCGCCGTAGAATAGCGCATTAAAAGCGATAAGAGCGATCATCCCCCAGAGTCCCGCTTTTTTCCATGCCTCCCCGCTCATCGCGCCTATGCAGTGAAAGACCACGAGAAGGGGCATCATAAAGCCGGTAACGCCAACCGTATCGGCTGCTTTTTGCTCAAAGGAAACGGAACCGCGGGCTTCTTCGGTCCCCACTATGTTTTTGTAAAACTGGAACGCGGCGCGGGTTAAAAGATTGGCGGACGAGGTTAGGGACGTGATGAGCAAAACCCACCAGCAGCCGGTACGCAGGAACACGTACACGCCGCTTGCCGTAAATACCGCGATGTAGGCGATAAAGCCCATGACCGCGTCCGCCCAGTTGCCCCACGGACCCGCCGTGTTGGTTACGCGGGCTACACTTCCGTCAACGCAGTCAAAGATTGAAAAGACGTTCAGGAGAACGGCGCCCCACAGCGGCGGCCAAAATCCCGGCATACTGAAAAGAACGCCGCCGGATATGCTAAAGACTGCGGATAAATAGGAAACGGTATTGGCCTTTAGGCGCATTTTCAGCGCAAGCCATGTAAACGGAACCGCAAGGGGGCGTAATACTATCGACCACAAGCCGTCCGCGCGTTTTTTTTCTTCGGGTAAAGAATTGACAATATCTTTAATGGTATACATGATTCACCTTGAAATAAGCGCCGCCATGCTGCGGGGCTTCACCAAATAGATGCCGTTTGTGGGAAGCGGCTTTTCCGTACCGGACGCAAGAATATCGTCCGGCGAGGGCAGCGCCGTATCAATGGAACGGAACCATTTCTTGCTTTTGGCGTCCGGTACGGTAAACGGCATCTGCTTGGCGCCGGAATTGAGCATGATGAAAAAGTCGTTGTCATCGCGGTCCGCAAAGCTATCGGCTTCACTGCCGTTAAGCCGCAACGCGAGGCAATGATCGAGCCTATCCCATCCCGGCGTATTGCCCTTTTCATCAAACCACGTAATATCGGGCGCGGAATTGTAACGCCCGTTTTTTCCGGTGAAGAATTCGGGGCGCATAAAACCGGGATGGCGCAACCGGAAGGCTATCAATTCTTTTACAAACCGGAAAAGCCCGCGGTTTTTCTCCAGCAAGGACCAGTCGTACCACGAGATTTCGTTGTCCTGACAATAGGCGTTGTTGTTGCCTCGCTGGGTTCTGCCGAACTCATCGCCGCCCAGGATCATCGGCGTCCCCAAGGAAAGCATCAGCGTGGTAAAGAGATTCTTCATCAGCCGCTCCCTCATCTTG
>JAITAW010000247.1 GCA_031283905.1 Treponema sp.
ATCGAGACGCCGAATGAGGGCATGAACACGATGGTGAACATCTGGACGCTGTACCAGTCCGAGATCAACGTGATGTTCTCCCGTTTCGCCTCCTTTATCGAAGTGGGCGGACGCACCGGGCTGGGCTACCGCGACACGGCGCAGGACGCCATGTGCGTACCGCACTCCAACCCGGAAAAGTGCCGCAGCCGCATCATCGAGCTGCTGAAAGGGCTTACCTCCAGGGGTTATGGGCTTCACCTGTTCCAGCCCGAATGGTTCGAGGAACAGAAGCCCGCTCCCTTCAAATCCCCGACCGTGGTTCCCCAGTTTGACAAGAGTCAAATGGTTCACGGGATCGAGGACGCCTGCGCCGACGACGCGCTGTGGCTGGTTCCTTCTATAGTAGAGTATATCAAGGAGACCGGCGAGTTCGGCTTTGCGGACGAGGTGTTTACCTACGCGGACGGGGGCAAGGGGACGGTCTACGAACATCTGCGGAAGATTCTCGACTTCTCCGCGGAACAGGTGGGGCGGACCGGCGTGTGTAAGGGCCTGCGCGCGGACTGGAACGATTGCCTTAACCTTGGCGGCGGCGAGAGCGCGATGGTGTCCTTCCTGCACCACTGGGCGCTGGTCAGCTTCGTGGAACTGGCGGCGCGGCTGGGGAGAACCGCGGACGCTGATAAGTATGGCAAGCTAGCTGAGAAGGTCAAGGCGGTCTGCGAGAAGGAACTGTGGAACGGCGAGTGGTACACGCGGGGCATTACCGCGTCCGGCAGGCGGATCGGTACGCCTGATAACGAGGAAGGCAAGGTGTTCATGGAGTCGAATACCTGGGCGGTCATATCCGGCGCGGCTTCCTACGAACACGGCGTTAAGGCTATGGACGCGGTGGACAAGTGGCTTTACACCGAATACGGGATCATGCTGAACGCGCCGTCCTACACCAGGGTTGACGACGAGATCGGCTTTGCCACCCGCGTGTACCCCGGCGTCAAAGAAAACGGCGCCATATTCAGCCATCCGAACCCGTGGGCGTGGTGCGCGGAGGCCGTGCTGGGACGCGGGGACCGGGCCATGAAGTTCTACGATGCGCTTTGTCCCTACAACCAGAACGACAAGATCGAAGTGCGGGAAGCCGAGCCGTATTCAACCTGTCAGTTTGTCATGGGCAAGGATCATACGGCGTTTGGACGCGCCCGGCATCCGTTTATGACCGGCTCCGGCGGCTGGTCGTACTTTGCGGCCACCCGCTATATGCTCGGTGTGCGCCCCGGTTTTGACGAGTTGGTCATCGATCCGTGTATTCCCGCCGGATGGAAAGGCTTCACGGCGCGGCGTATATGGCGGGACGCGGTGTACGAGATAACGGTGGAAAATCCCGGCGGCGTGAGCAAGGGCGTGAAAGCGTGTTACCTGAATGGGGCGCTTGCGCGGGGCGGCATTCCCGCGCAGCCGGCGGGGAGCGTGAACACGGTGCGGGTGGTATTGGGCTAAAGGCAAGCGCGGGCGTAAGGGACGGGCATTTGTTTAATGGCCGAAACTGCGCCGCGCTTTGCGGCGTCTTTTAACAGATACGCCGGTCTTCATCGAAACGATCAATCATTACAAGGCGTAGATACCAACAGCTACACATTGTTATGTGCCATTTGCCTCAAAATTTTGTGTAAAATTATGTCAAGCGGCTTCGCCGCCGGTTGACATAATAATATAATAGGGCATATATTCAATAAAAGTTGTTTTTGGGGGTAAAATATGGCTGGCATTGTGGGTTATAAAAGAGAAGGAGATAGAATAGATTGGGTAGAAACAATTAAAGGAAAAATAAAAAAAAGAAATCATGTTTTGTTTTCAAAAGACTGTGATTATTTACAAGATTTGATTGCATTGATTAAAAAGCAAAATCATAAAACTATGGCTTTATGGGCATTTGAATTCGCGGAAGAAACGATAGAAAAGTTAAAGAAAAAATATCCAAATGAAGATAGACCGAGAAAGGCACTGGAAGTAACAAAATTATGGGCTTCCGGGAAAGTAAAAATGCCAACCGCCAAACAGGAGATACTCAAATGTCATGCGTTTGCAAAGGAAATAACTTCACAAGAATAATACCTATAGTTTATGTCCGCGCCCTCTTGTACCAATTCTTGTACCGCGCCCAACCTGCCATGACCAGCCGCGGAAATCAACTTCTTGTTAATCGTATAACAACCATTAAACAAACACAAAACCATGTCTAACCCCAAAAAAGTACAAATACTCTTTTTCATAAAAAACTCCTTTGCGCCCTTCGCGCGTAAGCGGGTCATACCCCGCTTACGGTCTTTCCCGCCGCCCCCAAACTCAAACCCGATCGCGTCCTTCTTCCGCTTGGTGAAAAAGGATTTGCGTAAATCGTCCGGGTTTGCGGGCGGCGTTTCCCCGGAAGCGAGGCCGCGCTGTACCAAAGCCGGTCCCCTTTGTTTGCGGTATCCGCGTTGCCGCCGGTAACGTTTTCCGCCCCATAAAAAACGCCGTCCGCCACGGATGGCGGACGGCGCGGGATTATTGTTTTATAAATTCGGCGTCAGGCGCGGACGCGCATAGTGTACATTTTTAACGGCCGCCGTCATCGCGCTAATAGTACCGGTCAAATGTTAAAACCCTTCCCGCACCCATATTTCACCAGCGCCGCTAAAAGACGTTTCACTGTTCACAATATACGATAAGGTACGTCCGTCCATCTGTATTGTCATCCTGTTCCCGTCTATGGTATAGCTCGCCGCGCCGCGCCGCCCTTCACGGTTCGTATAGGAAAGAACGCCGCTCTTGGCAATACCGGTTACATATATCTTTGCCTGCGAATTACCCGCAAGCGCGTAGGTCCCGCTTTGCAAAGGCGACTTAAACGCTTCCGCTATTGCCCTGCCTACATCTGTTCCACTAGAACCGGATGTAGAATTACCTGAATCTGATCCACCTGAATATGAGTACGAAGGTGTAGATGCGTTATTACTACTTTTTGAATACGAGGCTATTCTCTCCACTGCCACCGCGTTTTTCTCCCGTGTTATAGGGCCGACCGTCAGAAGATTTTGGTTTATTTCCCCACTTTGCAAATTTGCCATTTGTTGAATTTCTTCAAAAAGTTCTTGCAATTCTTTTTCAGCACGTTTTGTAGGATTATGACCATAATATAAACCAGCGGTTTGAGTAAAATAACCGGTTTTTTGATAATCCTTTACTAATACACCGTTTGAGTCGTATATTTTCAAACCGGCATTTACTCTAAAACGACCACTATCTGTCGGTACGCCAATAAAAGCTAACGTGTAAAGAGAAAAAGTCTGAATCATGGCCCAATCGCTTATAGAGGTTAAATTTTTTGTCGAATAATCGAGCTGATAATAACCATATTCCTCACCCTTGGTATCAAGAAAACCATTTTTCATTAATTTTTCACTTTGTCGCAAAGAATCAATGTCTGCATCTCCATAGTTCCTCAAATTTAAAATTTGGGCGGATCGAATGTTGGTGGTTAAATCCATTTCACGAAAATCGACAAAACCAACACAGCCAGAAAACAGTATGCATCCCAGAAAAAATGTTACCATTACACCGCCGATGATTTTCCTGTTCATAAAATCCTCCTTAAAAAATCCGTTGTTCTTCATAATGAATAACTCCTTTGCAAGTCTTTCCTTGCCGCCTGCTATATGTCAACCGCGTACGCGGATAACACCCTTCGCGAAAACTCCGGGGCATTCGCGGCATGGAATTTGCCTTTGGCAAACTCCAATTCGTGTCCGCGCTCATGGAATAAGCGCGGACACAAGCGGCCCCCACGGGCCTTTTTTGCCGTCGTTTTCGATCTGTACCGCGAAATACGCCGTCTTCCCGCTGTCCCCGAACTCAAACTCGATCACGTCCTTTTTCCGCTTCGTGAAAAAGGATTTGCGTAA
>JAITAW010000099.1 GCA_031283905.1 Treponema sp.
CGCGTCAATTCCCGCGGAAACTATGATGTATTTGTACGATGGCGTGTTTGTCGGCGGGTATCCCGGCTCCACATTTCAGTCGGCTCTTGACGGGCAATGTGTCGTATCGTTTGGAACGCCCGCATGGTTTGACAAAAACGCTCCATCGGCGACTCTGGCGTACTTCACCGATACGGAATATATGTACAAAGATGGCAGCGACGGTACTTTTAAGGCAGAAAAAAGATGAACACGCCCTAAAGCGCGCTCAATACCCGCCTCGCCTCTACGCGGATATAGTCCGGCGGGCGCGGATGGGAATGCTTTATTATGTAACGCCGAATTTCTTTTTTATTGTATAAAGCATGCTGTCCACCGTCCCCTTGGGAATGCACAGCGTCTCCGCCACCTGGCGGTTGCTTGCGTCTACCCGAAAGCCCGCCAGACGTTTTTTCATGTTTGCGAGACGCTTCCTCCCGCGTTCCAGCAGTTCCTTCGTTCTTTCGTAATTGGGATTGTCATCATCCAGCAATTGCAGTCGTTTTTCAAACGCGATGCACCGGTAGTACTGACTGTGTATCCTCGTTTTCAACGTGCGTATACCCTCGTCGTGCTGCTCCCGTTTCTTCTTGATCTCTTCGATCATCATCATCAGTTTCCCGGGCTTTACACCCACAACAGGCGCTACGCGTTCCAAGAAATCTTCTGATACAAAAGAATATGATTTCAGCAATAAAACCATAATCTCATTCGCCTTGACTTTCTTGCCGGTTTTATTGCTGAATGGACGCTTTTTTTCCACTAAATACGCTTGTTCTTCCTCACAGACAATTTCTCCAGCCCGCGCCTCCCAGCAGGCTTGCTCGGTAATGGCGTGTTCTATTTCACTGGAAAAAAATTCGTGCGCCGACCAGAAAAGCAACGACGCAAGGTACGCCTCAAAGGAAGAGCCGGTGTCTTTGTAAGCGTCAATCGCCGCGCTCAACTTGGGATACAGCCAGCACAAATAATCAACGCAACGTTCTTTCCCCATTCTCATCAAGTAAAAACGCCGAGGATTTTTAAGTATGAATTGAAAAACAATCGCTTCCAGATCTTTTTTTTTCAGCGCTCCCTGCTTGTAAAGACGCATGTAAAGACTCAATTCCTCCATAAAATCAGACTCCTTATAATCTTAATAATAATCTATATAAATAAAAAGGATTTAAATCCAAGTTTGCTTCATTTATAATAATTTTATATTATATTTGTCATATGTTTGTTCCGTTTTATGCGGAATCGGATAAAAGTATGGCTGGCGAGATCCGTTTGAAATTCCTGTTGACAAGAAAATAGTTGAAAGTTATACTTTATATCGTAGCCGCCATACAACATGGCGGCACTGGACAAATAGGTGAGTCTTTTTCATCGAATCGAAGGCTCGCGGCAATTGGGTTTCTGGGTTTTGAGAAGGGATCCGTGTTCTTTTAAATTCGCTGTTTTACAATCATGGCCGTTTCAGAACATCAGAGAGAAAAATGTTCTATCAAAGGAGAGTTCCATGAAAAAAAAATTTGTTTCTATCGTTTTTTCTCTTGTCGCAGCCATGTCCATATGGGCGGGTGGCAAAACAGAAAAGCAGTCCATTTCCGATCCGGCGGGTTTTAAAGAAACGATTGACATTAACGGCAAGAAGCCGGGAAAATACAATTTTTATGTGGAAGCCGATGATAAAGGCGCAAACGTACAAATAGCCGGACCCGGCAACATTTTTATAGATCCTGAGTCTGATCTTCCGGTTGTCATGATCACTAATCCCGGCGAGGATATGCGGGTACCGGGCAATCTCAATGTCGTGGGAACCTGCGTTGATGACGATGCGGTCGATTATGTGGAATTGATGTTCAACAACGATCCCGCAACCGTTGTTAGAGCCGAAGGAAAAGAATTCTGGTCGTACTCCTTGGAGACAAAGGATATGAAGGACGGTCTTTATACCATTACGGCGACAGGCGTTGACATAAACGGACTGCGCGGACGTGCCAGGAAGGTTTCATGGAATCTTGACCGCAGACAGCCGGTCATAACGGTTGATAATATCGCGCCGGGCGGACTGATCCATGGAAAAGTAACGCTCAAAGGCGGCGTATGGGATGGAAACGGCGCCGCGTCTCTTTCTTTCAGCGCAATAGACGACGCGCCGTTTGCCAATGTACCTATAAAGACGGACAAAAAAACAAAAACGGCCGCCTATAGCGCCGTGATGGACACCAAAGCGTTTGCCGACGGTCCGCTTAAGATCAGATTCAAGGCGGTTGACAAGCAGGGAACTGAGGGAATATATACGCATCTTGTCTTCGTGGATAATACGCCGCCCGTTGTTGAGGTTGTGTATCCCGATAAAACCGTAAACGGTATTTTTACAGCCGCAGGGTATGTTCAGGATGTCATCGGGTTGGAATCGCTATCATGGAAGATTGGGAAGGGCGCAAGCGATCTTGAAGGCGCCATTTCCGGAACATTTGAGCTTACGCCGGGCAATATATGGTGGACGAAAGAATTCAAAATTCTGGATAATAAAGCGAAATTTGTTGAACTTGAAATAACCGCGAAAGATCTTTCCGGCAACATCGTTTCGAAAAAACAGCGGATTGCGGTAAACGCGAACGATGATTTGCCGGTTGTAAGCCTTGCCGCTCCGACCGCAAACCAGGTCATTGACGGAACCGGGTTTGTAATAAGAGGGACGGTCGCCGACGACGACGGGGTCGACAGCATTTTCTATGCGATAGACGGAAATGTTCCGGTTGAAATACAGACAACGGGCATAAAAACAACCTCGGGCGAATTCCATATTGCCGCAGCCAATCTTGCGCCTGGAAGCCACACGTTGGAAGTGTGGGCAAAGGACATCTCCGGCGTTGAAGGAATCAAACAGCGAGTAACCGGTATTGTCATCGCGGGTGAGAAGCCTTCCATCAGGATCGCCCAGGTACAAAATGGCGGCGCTAAAAACGCCGTAACCAAACCTTTTTATTCCGGCTTCGAAGTTCAGAGTGAAACAGAAACGTATGTTATTGTAGAAGTCTCAGGCGGTTCGCCGATCCAATCGGTTGCCTACCGGTTCGGCGGACTTGCGCCCGGACAGGCGAAGCTAATCCCGCCGAAAAGCGCCGGAAATCCCGCCATAGCGGAAATCCCCCTGCCTGCCGATGTTGACTTTGGACTGGTTCCTCTTTTAATAACGGCCACGGATATAGCGCAAAGCGCGGATAAGAACGCGGCGAAAAACGGCGTTCCGCCGGTTCAGCGTGAAACGACGTTGCTTGATTATGTCATTGTAACAGATTTATCCGCCGCTCACCTCCCGTCCATAAAAGACGCGCCTCGTTTTGTCATCAACGATGCGTATGTCCAGAAAGAGGCGCCGGTACCAAGCGCGCAGGCTGTTGAAACGCCGGCGGAGGGGCAAGCGGCTGACGGTGAACCCGGCGCGGCTTTGCCAACGGTTCAACCGGTTGCATCGGCAACGCCCGCGACAATAAACCGCTTCACTTTTGTTGGAGATTACCCGCTCGCCGGCTATTTTGTAGGGTCTGACGTCAAAGATATTGCGCTTGAACCGGCGACCGAAGCCGCCGTTTTGGAGAGGGACGGCAACCGGTTTACAATCCGGCGGGGAAGCGCAAAGGAATCGGCCGCGGTAAAAATCGTTGTTACAACAACGCATGACATCAGGTATGAGTCTGAGGAATATGTCTTAAACAACAGCTATAACAACGAATTGGACAGACTGGATGCGAGGATTGAGTTGATTAACACGCCCGAAGTAAAAAACATTCTATGGGCTTCGGGAACGCCGGTAATTATGAACGCGCCGCAGAAAACTGCGGTAAAAGGCTATCAGATCCAAGGCAATGCGCTGGAACCGGATCCCAAAAAGAATCCGGTGTCTTCGGTTGAATTCAGTTTCACGGCGGCTGAGGGCGGTTACGCTAAAACGGTTAAAGGCGTCTTACAGCGGAGCGAAAACGGCGAACGATGCGTTATAGCGGACCTGCCAGCCGATCTGCCTCCCACACGAATAAGCCTCATTATGACGGCGGCCTACAAGGACAAGACGCAGGCGCAGGATTCCGGCGACATCGTGATAATCCGCCCGCTCGGGACGAGAAGCGTCAACCATGAGGAAAATTTTAGATGGCTGTCGCCAAAAACGCTTTCAAACGGCGCAACCATGC
Organism: Treponema sp.; assembly: GCA_031283905.1. Taxonomy (GTDB): domain Bacteria; phylum Spirochaetota; class Spirochaetia; order Treponematales; family Breznakiellaceae; genus JAIRKH01. Next base: position 4,200 of record JAITAW010000099.1, read on the forward strand.
TCCTTGACGGTGAAACGCCGCTACTCGGTCTTTACAGTGGAAAACCTGTTCGGGAAGCGGCAATAAACGGAACTATATCCGGACTCGGCGTTTCGGTTGATGAGAATGGGCTTGTCGTGCTGAAAGCCGATAAAGACGGTGTGTACAACGCGGTAACGTTCACGATCACCGATACGGAAGGGTGGACGTACAAAACGGACGCTTATTCCTTCATCGCGGATTCGTCCGCTCCGATTATTGCCTTACTTGACGAGCCGGGCGGCGCATGGGTCCAGAACGACATCCATATACGGTTTGAAGTTGACGACAGCAATGGAATACAGGAAACCTCCTATTCGCTGAATTTAAGCGGAGAATGGCTGCCTCTTGACTCAACGGACACGGCGCTGGACCTCAGCAACGAGCCGGACGGTCTTGTTACCGTGAGTGTCAAAACAAAAGACAATGCGGAGAAATCCAGCGAGGCGAGTTTCGTTCTCTACAAAGATACGGCGGCGCCTTCGGCGCGACTCATTGTTCCCTGCATGATCGGCGGTGAGCCGGCCAAGGTGAATGGCAAGATACTCATCGGTATTGAGGTAACCGAAAAAGGGCGGCTTGCATCCGCAGTCTACGAAAAGCCCGGCGCGGCTGACGCTGATGCGGAAGATGCCGCGACCGATGCGGTTAATGCCGGGGGATTTACAACGCCTATAGATCGGCCTTCTTATTTCATCAGCATGTTTATCGGTGTAGAAGAATATCCGTTGCTTGACAATATGAAATTCCATTTTACCGATGCCTCAGGAAATACCGGCGCGCTGGATTCATGGACGGAATTCGAGATAAACCAGATAACGGATATTCCGTCTCTGGAAATCAACCTGCCGGAAGAGAACGAGATCATCATCGCTGATTTTGCGGTAAGCGGTGTAGTGTACGATGATGACGCGGTCGCAAAGATATGGTACTCCATTGACGATGGTCCGGAAACAGAGATGGAGGTCAAAAACGCGTACAGTATTCCACTTGAGCTTTTACAGTTTACCGATAACGAGCATCATATTACTATTTCCGCGGAAGACGTGTACGGTATACGCGGGGAACCTATAGAGCGTACTTTTAAAATATCCCTAGAGGAACCGAAAGCCGCTATGGTAAACCCCGCCTTTGATGTAGTGAACGCCGGAATCCTTGCGATACAGGGAACGGCGTCCGATAAAAACGACATAGCCTTGGTGCAGGTGTCTTTTGACAACGGACTGTCGTATGACAATGCCAATGGAACCACGGAGTGGACGTACCGTTTCGACACTAATATCCTGAAAGACGGTACCCATGTCGTGTTCATCAAGGTTTGGGACAAGTACAACATCTCCGGCTTATATTCAAGCCTCATCAACATTGACAACACGCCGCCGACATTGATGATTGAAAGGCCGATGGACGGTACGAGTACGGTTGGCCAGGTGAGTATATCGGGGCAGGCGACCGATGGCATAAGCCTGCAAAATGTCGTCATCAGCATCCGCAGTACGGAAGGCGTGCCGATTCCCGAGCATCTGACCGGTCTTGTACGGGAGCCTGATTCCATATTGATTGAAACTCTTGATATTTCCGCTTTGCCCGACGGCCTCTACAGCCTTGACATACAGGCTACCGACAAGGCAGGTAATATCTCTCGCGCTTCCCGGTACATTGAGTTGGCGAAAGACAAGAATCCTAATTTTATTGAGGTTCTGTACCCCATGAACGGAGAGACCGTGCAAGGGCGGTTCAACCTGTACGGGTATGTTGGAGGAGCGGATAAGGCGAGTAGCGTTTCGCTCGAAATTAATGGGGTTACGGTGGACACGGTCCCCGTAACAAACGCCGGTTATTTCCGGTTTACGCTTGATGAAAACACGAGGCTTGTCTCAGACTCCAATACGCTGGTGGTAAAGAGCGACTTTGACGGACACGGGGAAACAGTTTCCTATCCTCGCATGATTGAATATAAAAGGATGGGTCCGTGGATAACCATCGACACGCTCACCATGGGAGACTACGCCTATCAGAGGCCGTACCTCAGAGGGGTGACGGGTTATGCGTTGAGCGAGGACGATCTGGCTGTGCTTGCCGATAAAAAGGCGTTAAAAGCCGCAAAAGCCAATGTTGCGGCAAAGGTTCCGGCTTTTGTGGAAATAAGTTTTGACAACGGAAAGACTTTCAAGCCAGTCGCCATGAAAAAGAAGGGCGCGTGGGAATACCGCATTGAGGACTGGGATATGGAACAAGGAGTGTACTACCTGCTCATCAAGGCGGTAATGAAAAATGGGGAAACTGCGGTTACCAAAACGTTGGTGCAGATAAACAAAACGCCGCCAGTAATAACGCTTATTTCTCCGAGAGCGGGCGGGCATTACAATCAAACGATTGATTTCACTGGCATTGTCAGTGATGATGTGGAAGTGAATTCGGCTCACTTTGTTTTGCGGACTGGGAGTAAGGAATCCTACGAAGTTCCCGGCTTCATGCAAGGTATGTATCTTGACGGTCATTTTCTCGGCGGTACCCTGTGGGACATAGGCGCAGGGCTTTCCTTCTTTGACGACAACGTGAAACTCCAGTTCCAGTACGGGCAATTCACCAAGGAGCAGTACGCCCTGTTTGGAGAAAATAATCCGCGATTCTACGGCAATGTTTTTGGACTGAAACTGCTCGCCGGCGTATACGCCCTGAATTTCGGATCATTCGGCGGACCGGATTGGAGTTGGCTGAGCCTGTCTGCGGCGGTAGGAGCGAACTTCTCCTATTTCATCGAGACGCAGAGTGGGTCGCCCACTATTCTGCCGACTTTGATCCTGCAGCTTGAATTCCCCAAGATATCTATTCCAAAAATGAAAATGTTTCGCAATGTCTCGCTGTACGTTGAACCGCAGTTCTGGTTTGTCTCAACCGATGCCGAAGTCGAAACTACCGGCGTGGAGACGATCATGTTCCGCATCACTGGAGGCTTAAGAATCTATGTCTTCTAGCATAGAATTGGACAGAATCGATGATTTTTTTCCTCCTCACTTTACCGGGGAGGAAAGAGCGCGGGCAAAAACCGCGTTTTTCAAAAACATCTCCCTTGCTTTGCATGGTTTTTACAACGGGAAAATGCAGACTATTCCCAAGTGTGCGCTTGGGGGGTTGAGTTGGTTCAACGCATGGTACACGCCGGGTGTGTCAAAAATCTCCACCGTAATCCGCGATGACAATGACGCCTCTTTCACGCTCTCAAATCGCGGCAACCTGGTTGCGATAATTTCCGACTCAACCCGCGTACTGGGAGACGGCGACTGTACGCCGGCCGGCGGCCTCGGCGTTATGGAGGGCAAGGCGTTGCTCATGAAGTATTTGGGCGGCGTGGACGCAACGGCGCTCTGCGTTGATTCGCGGGGCGCGGATGGTAAAAACGATCCCGAAAAGCTCATTGAGTTTGTGAAGATGTGCCAACACTCCTTCGGCGCGGTGAATCTTGAGGACATAAGTCAGCCGAACTGTTTCAGGGCGTTGGACGAACTACGTGAATCCTGCGATATTCCGGTGTGGCATGATGACTCCCAGGGGACCGCGTGTGTGATACTGGCCGGGCTTGTCAACGCTTTAAAACTCGCCGGCAAGACGCTCGGCGGCGTCCGTATCGTGCTGCTCGGCGCAGGCGCGGCGAGCAGCGCCACGGCCCGCCTCATCATGGATGCCGGCGGAGATCCTGACAAGATCGCCCTGTTTGACGTCAACGGCGGTCTTCATGCCGGCAGGAGCGACATCGAAAACGATCCCCGCGCCTACAGGCAGTGGGAACTCTGCCTCAAAACCAATCCTCAGAGGATTGCCGCCGTTGAAGAAGCGCTGAAAAACGCCGATGTTCTCATCGCCCTGTCCGCGCCCGGACCCGGCACGGTTAAGAGGGCGTGGGTGCGCTCCATGTCAAACAAAGCGATTGTGTTCGCGTGCGCGAATCCGGCGCCGGAAATCTGGCCCTACGCGGCGAAGGAAGAAGGCGCGTTCATCGTTGCCACCGGACGCGGCGATTTCCCCAATCAAGTGAACAATTCCATCTGTTTTCCCGGCATCCTCAAAGGGGCACTCCTCGTCCGCAGCCGCAAGATCACAGACGGTATGGTTATCCGGTGCAGCCGCAGTATAGCGGAGTTTTCGGAACAACGCGGCATTTCACCGGATAACATCATAGCGACAATGGACGAAACGGAATTGTTCGCCCGGGAAGCCGCCGATGTCGCGGAAACCGCGATCAAGGAAGGCGTTGCCCGCATCGCCCTCTCCAGTGACGAGGCGTACCGCAGGGCAAAAGCCGATATAGAAGCCGCGCGTCGCGCCGCGAACCATCTCCAGGAAATGGGAGACATCGTAAAGCCTCCTGAAACGCTTGTGGAAAAGGCGCTGAAAGAGGCGATAGAAGAAGTAAGTAAGAGGTAGGAACTATGTCCGAGGTATTTTTTAGTTTTCTGAACGCCCATGAAGACACTCTTTTTGTAATAGGGAGCAAACTGTTTAACGCCGCTATTATTGTTATTGCGGGAATCGTTATTTATAATATTTTCAAGAAACTGCTCAAACATATGGGCGCCGGCAAGATGCAGGTTGACGACACCCTGCTGACGCTTTTGCGGGTGACGCTGAAATACGCGCTCATCATCGTGTGTCTCATAATGCTTCTTGGTGTCTTCGGCATCAACGCGACCGGACTCGTTGCCCTGCTGGGAACCGCCGGCGTTGCGGTGGGGCTTGCGCTGAAAGACACGCTGGGAAACATAGCGGCCGGCATCGTACTGCTTGTGCTGAAATCATACCGCAAGGGTGATTTTATCGAATTCGATAGTTTTATGGGGACGATCAAAGATTTCGATCTTTTCACCACAAAACTTGAAACGCCGGACGGCGTACTGATTTCAGCCCCGAATTCCTCCATATGGAAAAGCCCCATAAAGAATTACAGCCGGAACACCAAGCGGCGCATGGATCTGATGATCGGCATATCCTACGAAGATTCCATTGACACAGCGTACCGTGTCATGGGTGAAATTGTGGATGCGGAACCGCGTTTCTTGCGGGATCCGGCCCCTCAAATTGTGGTACAATCTCTGAATGACAGCTCGGTGAATATTCTTTTGAGAGCGTGGACGCCTGCCGATGTGTATTGGGATGTGTATTGGAAGCATACGCGCCTTATCAAGGAAAAAATTGAAGCCGCCGGACTTTCTATCCCGTTTCCGCAGAGAACTGTTCACCTTATAAAGTAAGGCGCACCCCAACCATGAGAATTATCAATGCTTCGCTCTTAACAGAAACCGTAAAACGACTTTTCATTGAAGCGAATGTGCGTCTGCCCGCCGATGTGCGCGGCTGTATACGGGAATGCCGAAACCATGAAACCTATCCGATAGCGGCGGATATGCTTGACGCGATTATTGAAAATTTTGAAATCGCGGAGGAAAGATCCATGCCGGTTTGTCAGGATACGGGCATGGCTTGCGTGTTTCTGAAAATAGGATGCGATGCGCATATCGAAGGCTGCGTCTATGCCGCTGTTGATGACGGGGTGAGGCAGGCGCGGAAAGAAGGCTGTCTCCGCGCCTCTGTCGTGACGGATCCGCTTGAGCGGCGCAATTCGGGGGACAATACGCCCGCGCTTGTGTACCTTGATTTTGGTACGGGCAACGGAGTTGCGGTTACGGTTGCGCCCAAAGGCTTTGGCAGCGAGAACATGAGCCGCATTGCCATGTTAAACCCCGGCGATGGCAGAGACGGAGTGATCAACTTTGTCATAGAAACGGTGAAGAAGGCTGGAGCAAACCCTTGCCCGCCCATTGTCGTGGGAGTCGGCGTGGGCGGCAGCTTTGACAAAGCCGCTCTGCTTGCTAAAAAAGCCCTGCTTCGCCCGCTGGGAACGCGCCATTCCAACGCGGTCTATGCGGATATGGAAAAGGAATTGCTGGAAAAAATAAACGCGCTTGGCATCGGACCCGCCGGATTCGGAGGGAAAACGACCGCGCTCTTCGCCGCAATCGAATCCATGCCCACCCACATTGCCGGGCTTCCGGTGGCGGTCAACATCAACTGCCACGCAAGCAGGCATGCAAGCGCGATGCTGTAAGACGGCGGCAAGCGGGAGCTTGGCTTGCGGCTGAAACGTAAGAATTATACCCCCCCCCCCCCCCATTCTTTTCGACCGAAAAGGCACGGGCCGGGACTTGGGCGGCGGCGGTCGTACGGACGGCTTTTACCTGCCGGAAGACCGAGGAAACTCTGCTATTCTACTCAGATCGGAACACGGGAGCATACGGTTACTCTGTTAACGGATAGGGCGTATGAAGACGGGCGAACCCGGCTTACGGCGCGGGAGTCGGGGTAGGCTCCGAAGGTACCGATGAAGCGGCGTTTCGCACGGAAGTCTATAAAAGGCGGAAAGAGGCGGGGCGCTTTTCCGGCGGCCCAAGACTTTTCGAGGGATTTACGCCCGCTATGACAAACTGGCCCGTATCTTTTCCGCACGTTGTGTGAACACGCCTTAGAAACACAATATGCAATGTAATATTGCTGGACCTCTACGGCGAGGCAGGTCACGGGTCGCTAGAGTACCGCCTATGGCGGCGGACTTGCTTTTTCTTCCGGTTTTTGCCATACTTTTTTATTATGCCTATAAAGATTCCGAAATCGTTGCCCGCTTTTGACGCGCTCAGTGAGGAGCGCGTTTTTGTTATAACGCACGAACGGGCGCTTCACCAAGATATACGTCCTCTCAAGGTCGCCATTGTAAACCTTATGCCTACAACGGTTGTAACGGAGATTCAACTACTGAGGCTTTTGGGCAACAGTCCTCTTCAGGTTGACATCACGCTTATCCGTATGAGTTCCCACGAATCCCATAACGCGCCGCCCGGTCATCTTGAAAAGTTTTATGTTAATTCCCAAGCTATATTGAGCGAATTTTTTGACGGACTCATCATAACCGGCGCGCCGGTTGAAACGATTCCCTTTGAGGAGGTTGATTATTGGGATGAACTGACACGCCTTATGGATTGGTCAAGAACCCGCGTATGGTCAACCCTGCACATTTGCTGGGGTGCTCAGGCGGGTCTTTACTACCATTACGGCGTACCTAAAGTGCCGCTACCGCAAAAACTGTTCGGCATTTTTCCCCACAGCGCCAACGAGCGGTTTACAACGTTGTTCCGGGGGTTTGACGATGAATTTCTTGCGCCTCAATCGCGGCACACCGCAAGCGACTGGGGTAAAATAGCCGCAACGCCGCAACTTGCCATTCAGTCGGCAAGCGAAGAAGCTGGCGTCTTCATTGTTACGGCGCGTGAAGGAAGGGAGGTCTATATTACCGGGCATCTGGAATACGATTCGCTCACTCTGGATAGGGAGTACAAGCGGGATATAGATAAGGGGTTGCCCATCGCGATTCCGAAAAACTATTATCCCCATGACGATCCCGCAAAGGCGCCGGTTGTACGGTGGCGGGCGCACGCGCACCTCTTTTTCTCAAACTGGCTCAACTTTGTGTATCAAGGCACACCCTATACCATTGAAGAGATTGAGGAATAATCGCTCCGCCTTTTAGGGGCGCGGTGGAGCGGCATACGCTCCCTTACTGACTCATAACTTCTTCCCTGTCCACGAGCTGTATTTCCAGGTTGATAACTTTATTGCCGCGAAGGATTTTCATTGGTACTTTGTCCGCCGGTTTATTATCTTCCAAGGCGGAATACAGATCCGCGAGCGTTTCGATTTTAACGCCGTCAACATCGGTGATGATGTCTCCCCCAAGGTAAATAACGCTTGAGCCATAGCGCACCGGTTCTGTTCCGGCGCGTATGCCCGCTCTTTCGGCAAGCCCTCCCTGTTTGGTGCGGGACACAAGCAGTCCTGTAGACACCGGCAACTGGGCGTATTTGACAAGACTAGGGAAAAGTTGTACAACGGAGGCATCGATCCAGCCTCGGCGGACTCTTCCGTATTGAATGAGTTCGGAAACAACCCGTTTCGCGGTATTCACGGGTATGGCAAAGCCGATGCCCACGGAACC
>JAITAW010000028.1 GCA_031283905.1 Treponema sp.
ATTCCCCTCAGGGCAGAATTGTTTCTGCCCGGAACTCCGATTATCCGGCCCGGAGCTAGAAACATCCAGTTCTAAACCAGAAACATCCAGTTCTAAACCAGAAACATCCAGTTCTAAACCAGAAACATCCGGCCCGGAGCTAGAAACATCCAGTTCTAAACCAGAAACATCCAGTTCTAAACCAGAAACATCCAGTTCTAAACTAGAAACATCCAGTTCTAAGCTAGAAACATCCAGTTCTAAACTAGAAACATCCAGTTCTAAACCAGAAACATCCGGCCCGGAACTCCGATAATTCCCCTCTGAGCCGGATTAATCCCGCTTGAAACTAAAACCGCCCCATGCGGTACCATGAGTTATACGACGCCCGTCCTTCAAAGGCGCGTTCTAAAGGACGGGAACCGGTTCATTTTGTATAAAGAAACGCGGGAACTATTGAGAAACGCTTTAAAAAGAGATATACTTTTATCGGGAGTTGTTCTTAAAACAACAATTTTGAGAAAAGAGTCCCGGGACGCCGGAACGGTGTAATAACAGAAGGAGTATAAATATGAAGAAATTAGGGATATTGCTTGGTATGGCGGCGGTTTTATTTTTAGCGTGCAATATCAATTGGAGCGATCTCGCCGCGCCGGAACAGGCGAAGGTTGAAACAACGCCCGGCTTCTATCTCCCGCTTACGGGCAATCTTTTTAGCGGGGAGTTTGAGAAATACTCGCCTGAGAAACTGATTAACGACAGTCTCAGTCCGGACAAGGTGAGGGGAATGCTCGGCGGCGGCGGTATGGCCGGCATTACTGTGGCTACTTATGATGATCCCGCTCATCCCGGGACGTTGACGTATTTGCTGCGCTATCCCTTGGCGGAAATGCCGCTCGATCTTTCCCAATATATGGCGAGTCTGGATGTCAAGGTACCCCCGATTGAAACGCTTGTACCACCACCTGGACCACTATCACCTAAAAATCTGTCACCTGGAGATCCGTGCGAACCCCCCTACACTATCCCCCAAATCAATGTCGATATTCATGATATGGCGAATTTGCTTGTATCGTTAACGTATACCAAGTTTGGGATTAAGATTAAGGGTGATTTTCGTACTGCGGAAGTTGAGATAACAGATAGCTCCGGCCTTAACTTGACCCCACAGGGGGTTTTTGATGGCGCTTACACGTACTTTGTGGACTCGCCGATTCCGCCGTCCACCGCCACATGGTCTCCGTCAAAAGATCACCCTACTCTTGCTATTACAATGACATTGAAGACATACCCGGACGGCGTCAGCAACGTCGGGAGGCTCACCATCGCGCCCGAATTTGTCCTCGACTGGACTGAAGCGAAGGTTAAGGTTAATCCGGAGAATATAGGAAACCTTGAAGGATCTATATCGCTTGACCTCACAACTTTAGACGGAACATTGAAAAATATAGAATTTGATAGCGTTGAAGGGTATTTGTACACCACAAGCGGGTTGCCGCCGGCTTCAAACGCTATGGTAACGCTCACATCCTCCGCAGGCGGCGCTTCCCTGCCATCTGACAGACCATTAAATGAAGCCGCCGCGCCGGCGTTTCCTGCCGATGGCAGTGATTATAAGGGGCCTTTACCGCCAAGCAGCCTCGATAACCCGATTGTTTTAACCGATACGCTTAACGCTTCCCTTTCAGGGGAAGTAAAGCTTGGCTACAAGGTGAAGATTGGAACGCTTCTCCTAGAGAAGGAGAAGATTGACAGAGGCGCCATAATTTCCGCAGTGCTGCTTATCAAGCTGCCGCTGGCTTTTATATATTCCGGCGCATCCGTTTCAATAGAGGGCGATCGCTATATTAAATTTGCAATGGAGGGGGTTGATTTGTCCGCCATGTTCGATGCCGATGAGGACCTATTGGAGCCTATCAAGGGCGAGTTTAACAGCGGCGGCGTTTCCGGCCAATTGGAGCTAACCAAGGTGTCGCTCGTCCTTGCCGGCTGCGATGTTAGCCTGTTGGACGGCGTATACATTGCCATACGGCAGCATAATGGTGTGCCGGACGGCGACCGCACATTGATAGATTTCTCCAGCTCCTCCCCAGGCGACAATATTCGCGTTGAACTTGATATGGATATGACGCAACGGTTCGCGCCGGCAATAGATATCCTTCTGAAAGAAGACAGGCCCGGCAAGGCCAAACTCTCTCTAAAAAAGGGCGGACGCTTTAGATTTGGCCTTATAACGGAACTTGAGTCCGCGCTTGACGCGACGGTTACCTTGTAAGAGGCGAGAAACAATGAGGCAATACACGCTATTAATCATAATGGCGGCGCTGGGAACGGCCGCCATATTCGCCCAAACGCAGGAAGACCTGGAGTGGGCTGAACAGATACGGCGGGAGGCGGCCGGGGCGAATGGGGAGTACAACAATACGGTAATGGAGGAAGAGGAAGACGGCGTACCGGAAGCGCCGCCCGCCGATGAGCAGCCTCAAAAGAAGAAAGGCGTTCCTTATCCGTACCGCCGGTACTTTGAATTCGGCGTGAACAACGCCGGCGCCGGTTTTGCAAATAATTTCTTCGGCATCGGCGATATATTCCGTAAACAGATCACGGTCAACCGGGAACTGTTCGAAAAGATAAAAAAAGACGGGTTTATGGTGGATGCTACTGTTGACGCCGGCGCTTTTATCAATGTTAATACGCAGAATTGGGGGTTTGATATAACGGCCTCCGTAGCGGGCAATGCAGGGTTTGAAGCGCCCCAATCCTTTTTTACCCTGTTGTCAGAAGGCAATAAAGACAGCCACTCATCAGAGGGAACCTTTAGCGTTTACGGCGCGGTATATGCGGAAACCGCGGTCGATATCCACGCGCGGTTCCTGAAAAACAAACAACTCAAAATCAGCGTCATACCTTCTATGTTTATTCCCTTGCTGTACATTCCCAAGAACGGCTTCTCCTATGAGCTGATTATGGAACGGGATCGGGCGACGCTCTTTGTAGACGGCGGCCTTGACGTGTATAGCCCGCTCTCCCTGGATGCGCTTATGAATGATCAGAGCAGCGTTGACTATATGTCCATACCTGGCGCACAAGGGTTCGATCTGTCTTTGAACGTTGAATACGATGTATTCAAGGATAAATACGATTGGCTCACTGTGGGGCTTAACATAAAAAGTATCCCGCTCGCGGCCGCGGCCTTGCGACACCGCGCCCGCGTGTCGCTGAAAGAGAATCCTTGGTCAATTCTTGACACCAATGATTTGATGGGCGGCTTGACCAGCGGCAACGATGATTTGTTCCATCTGCCAGGCGGTGATGATATTACCGTTGATTCCGTTGAAGGAGAAATAGCGGTGAGCCGTCCTGTGCGTTTTGATCTGTACTCGGATATGAGGCCTTTTGGAACGAAACTCGTGGTGGTTAGACCGTCTATCGGTTTGACGGCGGCGAATACCCTTGATGGAAAGCCGCATTTTAACTATTCATTGACTGCGGAACTCAATGCGCCGGTTTTCCTGCTGCGCCTGTTTACTGCGTATGACGAGCTTGTCTATAAGCATGGGTTGATGATCGGGCTTAATTTCCGTCTTATCGAGGTGGATGTCGGAGTTGACATGCGTTCCCATGATTTTGTCAAAAGTTTTGACCTCAACGGCGCCGGCGCGTGGGTGGGCGTACGTATCGGCTTCTAGTGAAATATTTTCCAGCAATTTTGCCCAAATTGCGCATAATAGGCCGGTATGCGTTCCGGGCCTTAGGCCCCTCCAGGGGTCCGCTTTTACTTGCAGAACCTCTGGTTTTATTGTATAGTACGTAAAGCTGTTCCAAAATTTCAGTTTATGGAACAAGCTCAAATGAGGGGCATTGAGTATGAGAATAGCAATTGTGAGCGTTCCCGCTCAAAGGCGCGGCGTTCCGCAGTATTGCGCCCGTTTGCAAAAGGGTTTTGAGGCAATGGGTCATCGCGCGGACATCATAGACGCATGGACGGAAGACGGGTTCAAGCTGGCCGCCTACGATTACATAACCGTTGCCGTTGAGACGCTTTCCTTTTTTTCCGTTAAACTGCCGGATAAATTGCATAAAATTTTGAGTGAAGGAAGCGGACTTGGAGGAAAGAAAGGCGCGGCGTTTCTGGCTAAAAAATGTATGAGAACCAACAGGGCGTTGCTCAACATCATGGCGGTGATGGAAAAAGAAGGGTTGTTTGTCAATAGAAGTGAAATAATTTTGGGAAATGACCACGCGGAAGCCTTGGCAAAACGTATAGGCGCGTAATCCGTATGGATGATTACTATGCTCTTCTCGGCGTAAAACCAGACGCTTCTTTTTCTTCCATAAAAAAAGCCTTTCGTGAAAAAGCCAAGCATCTTCATCCCGATATTGCGGGCAATACCGACGGATCCAGGATGCGACGGCTTATCGCCGCGTATAAAGCGTTGTCTAACAGCGCAAGCCGCTATGAATACGATAGATTATTCTCCCGTAATGCGCGGAAAAAAGAATTCAATTATCGTGACTTTCTTGCTTCAAAAACGGATGATCCGGCGAGTCAGGCAAAATTGGTGCTGTGGGATCTTTTCCATGAACAGGAAGCGGCCGCTCTTGCCCTTTGGCGCGCACAGGGCGGACTTGCCTTCCTTATGAAACAGCATCTGGATCGCGGCGATTGGATGGACGGCGCGTATGTGCTTGCCGAGGAGCTTAACAAGCGGCAATGCTACTACGAGGCGTTTTCGCTTCTGGCTGAACTGGTACGGGAAGAACGCCGCCTCCCCTACTTTAAACATTTTACGGTTGACGTTGAAATCTTCCTCAAGGAACTGGTGCGGATTAGGCTCCGTTCTTCCGTTGATGACAAGACGTGGGTCGCGTGTATGAAAACGATGCTTGAACTAGGGTTTGCTCCCAAAGAAGAAGCCCGCTGGTTGCGGTCAATGGCGGAGAGCCTTTTCTCGCTGGGACAGATCGCTGACGCCCAAGCAATGCTCCGCGAAGCCATTGCGCGAGACCCGGCGTTATCGAATGTGAAACGGTTACAAAAAAAGCTGGCGCTTGCCTCCGCGTGAGGCGTTACGCCGTTCCGCGCGGGCAACGTAAACGAAGAAAGAAGCCACGGTAAACGCTTGACGGCTTTACAACTTGAAATTACTTGACATTTCTTTTGTAATACCCGATCATGGACGCCATGTTTCAAAAACAAGAAATTGTTCCTCCACATCAGGGAGCGGGGCAGCTTGCGGTTGCGCTGTGCGCGATTTGTTGGAGTACATCCGGTCTTTTTATCAAGTTGCTTGACTGGCAGCCAGTCGTTATTGCGGGCGGGCGGAGCTTTATTGCGGCTCTTTTTATGGTGGCGATAAAATTGTTGTTTCCTCAAAAGAAGGCGTTTGTACACATACGCGGAAAAACCGATGTTCTGGTGATGTTTATCGCCGGATGTTGTTATGCGGGCGCCATGATCACCTTTGTCATTGCCAATAAACTCACCGCTTCCGCAAATGTGATACTGTTGCAATACTCGGCGCCCATATGGGCATGTCTATTGGCGTGGCTTCTTATAAAAGAAAAGCCCGGCTGGGAGCATTGGACGGCGCTTATTCTCGTGGCGGGAGGCATGCTCCTTTTTTTCAGGGACGGACTTAAAACCGGCGCAATTGCGGGCGATGTTTTGGCGGTTGTGTCCGGCGTCCTTTTTGGGGCTAGTTCGGTGTTTATGCGTATGCAAAAAAGTGGAACCTCCTCGGATTCTATGCTGGTCTCACATATTGTTACCGCATTGTTCGCGGCTCCCTTTTTTATTCTGTTTTTCCCAACCATTACCCTTGCCTCGACATCCGCAGCCGCCTTTATGGGCATTGTCCAGATGGGATGCGCGTCTCTTCTTTTCTCCTACGGTATTAAACGGATAAACGCGGTTCAAGCCATGCTCACCGCTTCAATCGAACCGGTTCTCAACCCTCTGTGGGTGCTTGCCGTTACGGGCGAAGTCCCTTCATTTTCGGCGTTGATAGGCGGCGCCGTGATCCTTTTTGCCGTGGTTTTTTCTTCAACAATCAGACCCGTTATGACTCTTGTGAGAAAATTGTAGCGCACGGGTACGCGAAATGGATACGCCCCAGCCTTGCGCTGAAGATTTATAGTGTGGGCGGTTTTCAGGATGGCGTTGACATGGACGCCGGGCTTCAGCGCCCGGAATGAAGGAAGCCTTTTTGAAGAGCTTCCTTCTTGACTTAAAGACCTTTAACGCTATTCAAAATAGATTCAACCGCGCTCTTGTCCAACTTCGTATAGCTGCCGAGGGGACCTTTGCGCACCGCTTGAGAGGCCAGCGCTTCAATACCGTCGAGCGGCAGTTTTGCATCGGCGAAGCTCAACGGCAAGCCGATTGATTGGAAGAACGTACGCATACGGAATACCCCTTCGAGCGC
>JAITAW010000116.1 GCA_031283905.1 Treponema sp.
CTTTAATCACAATCGGTACATTTGTTTTAATATTTTGACGGGGAAATAAAACATTATTCCTCTGTTTTATGTATATACAAAAATAATTGATGCATATAAAATGATAATAATCATTGTAAAATGCGGCAACTTCGCATAACAGGGCTGTTTACGCTTCGCCGCAGTAGCGGCTCGGGGTTCCGGCTGGCTAGGTCATTGCGCTCCGCTCCATTCCCACGCCGTTGCTCCGACACATTTTGCCAGCCCTGGTCTTTGCTGCGCAAAGCCCTTATTCGGGCTGGCAAAAACGTCGCCAACAGCCGGAACGTTATCCGCTTACGCGGTTAAACATAAAATTTAGACGGCGGGAAAGACCTCAAAAGAGCATTCTTTATGAAGAATTGGCTTAAATTTTTTGGGATTATCGCGGTTTGCGCGGTAACCGGACTTTCTCTCGCGGGCTGCGAAGAGGACAAAGGAGAGGACATCGGAACTCCGCCCGAGGTTAAGGGAGTACAACTTTACACCCTAAGTGGGCAGACGTTTACGGCGTATACAGGAGCGGCGCAGGCATGACCTTAAAAAAAGGATGGAATTATATGACAGGTCGAAGTGAGCTGATCACCGGCATCAGCGGCTGCAAGTGGGTAATCCAAACGCAGTAGTAATGTAGGAGCCTCCGCTCTGCAAAAAGTAAGCCCCGCCTCACGGCGGGCCTTGTTGTTTTATGTACAGGCTTTATTAACGGCACGGACTACTTTTCCAAATATATTACGTTTCCAATTCCGCTTCTTTCTTGCCGATCTCCTTTTGGAACCTACCAATTCCGCCCGTACCGCGCGGTCCCCGCCGTAGTTATTTTGCGGTATACTGGAAATTAAGGAGATAGGCGCGGATGAAGTTCATACTAAGATCACGCCGGTACACAGTGGGGATACCATGAAAGCGGGCGGCGGACGTATCCCAGAGCCTGAAATTAGCCGGTTGGCGCTCGCCGCGCCGGTAATCAACGGGGAAACACCCGCAAAAAGCCGGGCCTTAGGATAAAAAACGCGCTGTGGTACGTTGGCCGACGGTATAAAAACGCCCTGCCGCGTTTGCGGAAGCCCGGCGGAAAGACCGGAAAGCCGCCGATGAAGCGGCGGTCCCTCCGGAGAACGCGCATCGAGGTAAAGCGCACGCCGCATCCTGCCGGAGGCCGGCAAACGCTCCGGCGTGTATTCCCCGGTCTTCAGCGGCTTCTTATCAGCGGGTAGGGGATGGGCGGTACCACCTATCACAAGGTAAACATCATACGTACCGGAACCCGTCCACCTGACGCCCTCCGTCAGAGAGTCGTAGAGCAACACGATTGCGCTATAAGGCGCTGAACTTGGAAGTTCTACAACGCCTTCATCCTCGCTGTCTGCCCAGGCAACCACGTCTGCTGGCTGTACCGGGGTTCATCCAACTCTAACAATTCCAATTTTGATACCACCCTGCGGCCCTTGCCTTGCCAGTTCGGTGGGAATATCCGTAATTACCAGCATTTTTGGATCATCATTGTTGCCGCTGCCGGTACCGGTGTTTTTAGCGTCAATAAAGGTAAATTAGTTACGGCGTACGCTTTTTCCCGCTTTTTTCTCTTTGTCGTCTCCGCCGCCCCATTCACATTCCGCTTGTAATGCTGTATATTTTTCTTATGGACAAACTACGTATAGGTGTTGCGGGCGCCGGAAATATCAGCGATATATACCTGCGCAATATAACGGGCGTCTTTAGCCCCATGGTTACGGTAACCGCTATTGCCAACCGTACACGGGAAAAGGCTGAAAAAGCCGCGGAACGCTACCGCATTCCGCGCGTATGCACCCTTGACGAACTTATCAAAGCGGAAGATGTCGCTCTGATTCTTAATCTAACGGCGCCGGATCAGCACTACAAACTCGCAATGGCCGCGGTACAAGCAGGCAAGCATGTGTACAACGAAAAGCCGCTCTGCATAACACGGGAAGACGCCGCGGCGCTGCTGAAAACCGCGGCGGAAAATAAGGTGCGGGTAGGATGCGCGCCGGATACGTTTCTCGGCGCCGGTATGCAGACGTGCCGCAAATTACTCGATGACGGCTGGATTGGGCGTCCCATAGCAGGCGCCGCCTTTGTGATGAATCACGGTATGGAAGCATGGCACCCGTCTCCGGAGGCGTTTTATAAAACAGGCGGCGGGCCTCTTTTTGACGTGGGACCCTATTATCTTACGGCGCTTGTTAACCTGTTGGGACCGGTAGCGCGGGTATCCGGTTCCACGCGGAAAAGTTTTGAAACACGTACCGTTACGAGCGAACCACAGGCAGGAACGATTATTACCGTAGATGTGCCAACCCATGTAGCCGCTACGCTCGATTTTGCGAATAATGCCGTTGTAACGCTTGTCGCCAGCTTTGACGTATGGTCCCATTCCATGCCGTACATCGAGTTGTATGGTACGGAAGGTACGCTCCGCCTCCCTGATCCCAATATGTTCCGGGGCGCGGCGTATGTGCGGCGTTACAAGGCGGAAGCGTGGTCCGAAATTCCCCTTGTCATGCATCATACGGACGATTGCAAAGACGCCGGTGAGTGGCGCGGCGGCGCGAATCTGCGGGGACTCGGCGTTGTTGATATGGCTGACGCTATTGCGAACGATTTTCCCCATCGCGCTTCAGGCGATCTGGCGTACCATATACTTGATGTTATGCACGGGATTTATGAAGCGGCGGCTTCCGGCGTGTATTATAAAGTAAAAAGTACGTGTGAGTGTCCCGCCGCGTTTCAAAAGTGTTGATTCACGGGAGGGCGAGCCGGTTCCAAGCCCTAAAGGGCGACATTTTAGGGCGGTTAGAATTGGCAACGCCGACAAAAAATGGCGGTAGACGGGTTTTGCATAGCAAACCTCCACAGTTAAATAGTTTCCTTACAGAACGAGCCTTGTAAATGATGTAACGCTTACAAAATGCCCCGCCGCGAACTTGTTTGCGCCTTCAGGACGGGGAGGTTCATTTTTCCCATAGAGTCCGCAGGTATACGCCTGCATGTCAGGTTCATACACACGGGCATGTTATGCTTGCACTCACTCAATGGAAAACGGACGTATACCCCCCTGGCGGTGACTGGGAAAAGCGGGAAAGCAACCTGCGGTAACGGACGGACGGGTATCGAAGGGCAGCGGGCCCTCCACAAGAAACCGGAGAAGACCGGCAAGATTGCTCTTGGGGCGGGGAACGGGGCGCTTGTGCCGGCGGAGGAGACGATGTTCCGGGCGGGGCGTGACGCCGTTGTTCCGCGTACGGGGAAACCGGTGCCGATATACGGGCCGATGAAAAAGACGGACAAGGAGGAGTCATTAAAACCGGCGCGGGTTATTGAACGTGGCGGTTACCGAAGGCGGCGCTGCCGGGCTCGTGAAGGTTCTCGGGACAGGGCCGGCGCTATCTTCGGCGTTTGCGGCGTTCGTCGGGGGACGGGAGCCGGTTTGGGAACGCCCCGCAGTCGGGTAACCGTCCGGGCCCGGCTCCCTGGGTAGACATATCGGGGACGACAGTGAAATTAAGAAAAATTTATGACCCATGTTTAGAGCTCTGCGACGGGGAATTAAACCCAAAGAAATTTAATAAAACATGAAATTTAGGTGTTTTATCCCTTGACAAAAAGATATATCGGTGTAAAATAGAAAGAAAAAGAGACTTTCCAATGGAAATTTTAGAAAGCCTCAAAATAGAACGTTTTCTTTTCCCGAAAGAATAGTATATGACATCCTTCAGCAATGAATGAAAATAATGAACAAACTAAATACGAAAGATATTTCATTCCCTAACCTATACATGGAACCGAAAGTTTTTTAGGAGGATTCCCTTTGATGAATAGTAATAATGGTATGGACGTGGAAGCGTCTATTATGGAAGAGTCGCCGGATGAAAATATGGTGCAAGATTCACCTAACGATGGTGAAGCTTTGAGTTTAGGAATAGCGGCGGAGGGGTCAGAACTTTGCGGCGGCGAGGATGCCCCGGCGGAAACGGAGAAAACCGGCAGGGTGGTCGTTAGGGCAAGAGTCAAAAGACCCTCGGCAGACGCGCGGGAGAGCAAAGCCGCAAATGGAGCGGTTAACGGAGAAGAGCCGCTGGCGGACAGCGGCGATTCGTCCCAGAAAACGGCGCGTCCGCGTCATGCCGCCCGAATCGCGCAGAATCGCGGCGCCGAATCCATGGTGCCCCCTCTTTCCGACGCCCCGGCATCGCAGTTTTCGCAGCCCATACCGAAATTGCCGTCCATGCCCGATCTGTACGGCAAACCGGAACCGCGCAACGAGGACACTAGCAAACCCCGCCTGTGCATCAACGAACTCATCAGGCTCAACATGATGGATCTACGGGAGATTGCCTCGCATTACGGTATTTTGCATGACGCGCTGGTTAATTTAAAAAAACAGGAAGTGATTTTCACCCTTCTTAAAAGCCACACGGATCGCGGCGGAGTCATCTACGCTTACGGCTCCCTCGAAATTTTGCCGGACAGCTACGGCTTCCTCCGCAGCCCCCAGAACTCCTACTTGCCCGGACCCGATGACATTTACATAAGCCCCAGTCAGATACGGCTTTTCGCGCTTAAAACGGGCGATACGGTATATGGTCAAATCCGCAGTCCCAAGGAAAGCGAGCGCTTCTTCGCCATGCTTCACGTTGAAACGGTAAACTACGATTCTCCAACCGTAGCCCAGAACCGCATCCCGTTCGACAATCTTACGCCGCTGTATCCGAATAAAAAGCTCGATCTGGA